>NZ_JAKRNB010000004.1:0-125459 GCF_022347395.1 Corynebacterium sp. ACRPF | reverse complement strand
GCCAACCAAGGCAACTAAGCCACGACGATCCGATTCAGACAACGAATGAAACGGGCCAACAACCCCAGACACAACAACACCCTCCTAAGGGAAAGTGTTGCAACGACCCTCTGAACTCAAGGTTCTCCACTCCACACTGCCGTATCGCCCCCGACCGGAATAGTCGAGCGGCGCGTACCGTTGGAAGGAGAGAACTTATAGAGCACCTACCGAAGCAAAGGAAGGCCCTCCACCGTGACCGAACGCGCGCATCTTTCCGTCTTGGACTTCTGCACCATCTATGAGGGCGAAACTCCAGCACAGTCCATCGCCCGCTCCGTGCAATTGGCACAGGAAGCAGAGAAACTGGGCTACTCCCGCATGTGGTACACCGAGCACCACAATATGAAGTCCATCATGTCCTCTTCCCCGGCCGTGCTCATCGCGCACATCGGTGCGAAAACAGAGCGCATCCGCTTGGGCTCCGGCGGCGTGATGCTGCCCAACCACTCCCCTTATGTCATCGCCGAGCAATTCGGCACCTTGGAGGAGATGTACCCCGAGCGCATTGACTTGGGCGTGGGCCGCGCCCCCGGCACGGACATGAATACCCTGGGCCGTGCCCTGCGCCGCGACGCCCACTCTGCCGAGCGCTTCCCCGAAGACGTCAAGGAGCTCAACTCCTACCTCGAGGGCAAGTCCTATATCCCTGGAGTCAGCGCCATTCCAGGCGCGAATACCAACGTGCCTATCTATATTTTGGGCTCGTCCATGTTCGGCGCCTCGCTGGCCGCCAAGCTCGGCCTGCCTTATGCCTTTGCCTCCCACTTCGCCCCGCAGCACCTCGAGCAGGCCACCACCTACTACCGCGAGCACTTCCAGCCTTCCGAGCGCTTTAGCAAGCCCTATGTCATCGCCGGCGTCAACGTCACTGCCGCCGATACCACCCAAGAGGCACAGGAAGAATACGAGCGCGTGTGCTTCAATCGCGTCAAGGCCTTCGCCGGCCGCGGCAAGCACCTCACCGACGAGCAGGTAGAGCAGATCATCGGCTCGTACCAGGGCCAGCAGATCCTAGACATGCTGAAGTACTCCGCCGTCGGCACCGCCGATGAGGTGGCCAACTACCTCGATACCTTCCAGGAGCACGCCAAGGCCGATGAGCTCATGGTCTCGCTGCAGTCCAGCTCGCACGAGGAAGTAATCAAGAATATGCAGCTGCTCGCGCAGGGCTGGCAGCTCGATCCGGCACGCGTTGCCGGCACCCCGAGCTAGTCTTCGGCCCGCACCTGGCCCAGGTGGTCAATGGGAACGCCGGGGAACCGTTCCCGGAGCTTTCCCTCGAGTTCCCGCGGGCCCAGGTTCGCCTGCTCCGGCAGGCGGGCCGAATACCGTTGGGCCTCGTCCAAGGTAGAAACGCGCACCCCGCCTGGAATCAGGGCGAGGAAATTCTGACCCAACTCGAGCGAATAGAACTGCACGCGCTCTAGTTCAGAGGCGGCGAAACTGATCCGCTGGTGGGGCAAGGAAATCTCCTCGCCGATCCGCAGCACCGGACGCGCCCGGCGCCGCACGGAGGCCACCACCGCCAGCATGGCGCACAGCGCCCCGCCTAGGGGCATGAGCGCGGCAATGAGATAAACGGAATGCAGGCGCGTATCGGCCGGTTCCTGCAACGCCGAGTAGATAAGCACCCCACCGATAACCAGCAGCGCGATGGCGATGATGATCGCCACCGCTACCGCCTTGCCTAGGCGCGCGCTGCCGCTGGCAGCGCGTACTTCAATCGTTTCGGTGCTCTCGTCCACGGTCACATAGCCTAGCGTGCTCGCCTAGCATCTCGGTGCTGGTCGGACGGCGCGTGGCCTTTTCCTTTGCCTTCTCCCCTCGGCCGGGCGGGGATCAAATGCGCAGTAGCGTTATTGCATTAGCGCGCCTTTGCAAAATGGAATAACATTACTGTGCTTCGCTCCGCTGGGAAAGGCCCCGGAGAAACTAAGGACAAAGGTTGAATGAGCCCACGCGATAAACAGCAGCATCAGAAGATCGCTTATTACCTGCGAGAACAGATCAGCTCCGGCGTGCTGCAACCAGGCGATTTCCTGCCTAGTGAAGCAGACTTGTGCGAGAAGTTTTCTTCCTCCCGCGGACCCGTGCGCCAAGCCGTTGCAGCTTTGCGGGCCGAAGGGCTAGTGTCCTCAGGCCGCGGGCGCCGCTCCACCGTTTTGGCCTCGACCCAGGCAGAGCTTTTTGAATCGATTTACTCCATTTCCAGCTGGCTGAGCGAATATGACGTGGATCCGCAACAGCACACCCTCTGGTTAGCTCGCCGCCGCGCTCCGCGAGACATCACCCGCTTTCTGCGCGTAGACCCAGAACAAAATGTCGTCTTTGTCCACCGCGTGCGCTATGCCGAAGACCACCCCATTGCCATCGAGCGCATGTATTTCCCCATGGTGGTGGGAAAGCACATCCTGGACTTCGATGCGGATGCCGGATCCATTCATGCGCACCTGCGCGATTGCGGCGTGGACTTTGATAATGTGCGCCGCGAACTCACGTTGGAAGAAGCCAATGCCGAGGATGCTGAAGCGCTTGGCGTGGCTACGGGTACCCCGCTGTGGCGGCTGCAGATGGAGATTTCCAACCACTCCGGCGAGCCGGTGGAATTGGCGGTCTATCTCTACCGCGCGGACCGCATGAAGCTGGCGATGAATAGCGTGCGCGGGGGCGTTTCACCCCTAGAAGTTATCCCCACTCCGGGAAATTTTGCATAAGTTTCACGGCAGCTAAACCCACCGGCTACCCTGCTTTCTATGAGAAGATTTCGCGCCAGTAGGGCGCTGGGCAGCCTCGCCATGGCGGCCGCTGTAGGAACCCTCTCGGCGTGTTCCGCGGGCCATACCGCGGTGGTTGATACCACCCAGGCAGACAGCGACGCCGCACCTTCTGCCCTCACCGTAGCTTCCACCTCTGCGGCCACCTCGCTGGATTTCACCACCACCGGTGGCGCCGCCATCCCCGCCGTGCTTATGGACAACGTGTACGAGACCCTCGTGCGCATCGATGAAGACGGCTCCATTACCCCAGGACTTGCCACTTCGTGGGATATCAGCGACGATGCCCGAACCTATACCTTCCACCTGCGCGACGGCGTCACCTTTTCCAATGGCGATGCCTTTAACGCTGAGACCGCCGCCTTTTCCATTAACTACGTGCGCGAGAAGTGGACCAACGGTATCTCTGCGGCCATGGATCCGGTAGACACGACCACGGCAGTAGACGATCACACGCTTAAGGTGCGCCTCAAGCAGCCGTCCAATGGCTGGCTGTGGTCCATGGGTACGGCCACCGGCGCGATGATGACGCCCCACGGCATGGATAACCTCGCCGCCCAGCCGGTGGGAACCGGCCCCTATGAGGTTTCCCGCTTTGCGCCCTCGGAATTCGTAGAGCTGCACGTTCGCGACGGTTATTGGGGAAAGCCCGCCGCACAGGATGTCACGGTGCGCTATTTCCCGGATACCATCTCCTCGGTCAATGCGCTGCAGGCCGGCGGCGTGGACGTGGTCTGGGGCGTGCAGAACCCGGAGCTTCTTGATGACGTCAAAGAGGGCATCGCTACCGAGGTCGGCACCACCAATGGTGAGGTGCTGTTGTCCATGAATAATGCCCGCGCGCCTTTCGACGATCCACGGGTGCGCCAGGCCGTGGCCTATGCCGTGGACCGCTCGGCGGCCAATGACATTTTGTGGAATGGGATGGCTAAAGACACCGGCGGCGCGCCGATCCCGCCAACGGATCCGTGGTTCGAGGACAAGCACTACTACGACTACGATCCAGACAAGGCCCGCCAACTGCTCGCGGAGGCCGGCGCGGAAGGCGCCGAAATTGCGCTGACCACGCCGACGCTGCCCTACGCCCAGACCGTCGCCGAGCTGCTGTACTCGCAGCTTACTGAGGTTGGTTTTAAGGTGACGCTGGAATCCGCCGAGTTCCCAGCCGTGTGGCTAGGCCAGGTCATGGGCGCGAAAGACTATCAGATGTCGCTCATCTCCCACGTGGAGCCGCGCGATGTGCCCACCTTGTTCGGCGATCCGGACTATTACCTCAACTACGATTCCCCGCGCACCCGCGAGCTTTTGGCCCAGGCCGATTCCGCCCCCGAGAAGGACTACCCCAAGCTCATGGCGCAGGCCGTGGACCAGATCATGGCGGATGCGGGCGCGCTGACGCTCATGAATATGCCCAATATCGTGCTCACTCGCGCCGGCGTGCGCGGGCTTCACCCAGATCAGGTCACCGACGCGCTCATACTGCGCGACCTGACCTCTGCCGACGCGGACCCGGACGCTAAAACCACCTCCGCAGAAAACACCGAAAAGGAGGCCCGATGAGTTCCCTTCGCACCACGGGGCGCGCCATCGTGCGCCCGTTGCTGCGCTTCGCGTTGACGCTCTTTGTAGCCTCCATCATCATTTTTGCGCTCATGCGCGCGGTGCCGGGCAACCCGGCGCGGGTGGCGCTGGGGGTGAATGCGACCGAAGAGGCCGTCGGCAAGCTGAGCTCCGAACTGGGGCTGGACCGCCCGCTGCTTACGCAGTATTGGGAGTGGGTAAAGGGCCTATTTACCGGCAGTTTTGGGCAGTCTTTGTCCTCGCAGCAGGATATTACCCCGCTGGTGTTAGACCGCGCCCAGGTCACGCTCATCCTCATTGGCCTGGCGATGTTGCTTGCGCTGGCCGGGGCCATCCCGATGGGCATGTGGCTGGCGCTGCGCAACCGTACCCGCGGCGCGGATGTGGTGTCGGCCGGCACACAGCTGGGCATTGCGGTGCCAAGCTTCCTCCTCGGCATCATTCTGGTGGCCATCTTTGCCGTCCATCTAGGCTGGCTGCCGGCCAATGGGTGGGTGCCACCGAACCAGGGCGCGGGCGAGTTTATCCGCCACCTTATTTTGCCGGTCATTGCGCTGGCCGTGGTGCAGGGTGCGATGCTGACGCGCTATGTGCGCTCAGCGGTGCTTGATGTGCTGCATCAAGACTATATCCGCACCGCCCGTGCGCTCGGCCAGTCCCCGTGGGAGGCGCTCAAGCGCCATGGCCTGCGCAATGCGGCGCTGCCAGTGCTTACCGTGGCCGGCGTGCAGCTGACCACGATGGTCGTAGGCGCTGTAGTAATTGAGTCCGTCTTTGTCATCCCCGGTATTGGTTCCATGCTTTTGGACGCGGTATCGGTGCGCGATCTGACCACGGTGCAAACCCTGGTCATGCTCCTCGTTGCCTTCGCCTTGGTGGTCAATGCCTTAACGGATGTGGCCTACCGATTCATCGATCCGCGCATCACGGCAGGTGAAAAGTAATGAAGCTGCGTTTTTCTGGCTGGCTGGGAGCCTTCCTCGTCGCCGCCACGGTGCTGGTGGCGCTACTTTCACTGGTGTGGACGCCGTATGACCCGACGCTGGCGCACCCGGATGTGCGCCTTGCCGGTCCCAGCGCCGAGCATCTCCTGGGCACGGACCGCTTTGGGCGCGATACCGCCTCCCGCATCATGGCGGGCGCCCAGATTACGGTCTTCGTCGGGCTTGTGGCGGTGGACATCGCCGCCCTCGTGGGCGTGCCCTTGGGCATCCTCGCCGGCATGCGCCGCGGCAGGTGGGCCGATGCGCTGGTGATGCGCGGCGCGGATCTACTGCTTGCCTTCCCCGCGCTGTTGTTGGCGATCATTGCCGGCGCGGTGTGGGGCCCTTCGACGCTGACGGCCATGATTGCCATCGGCATCGCCGGCATTCCCTCCTTTGCCCGCGTGGCGCGTTCGGGCACGCTGCAGGTTATCACGCAGGACTTTATTTCCTCCGCGCGCATTTCCGCGGTTCCAGGCTGGAAGGTGGCGCTGCGCCATATCCTGCCTAATATTGCGGGCCTGCTCATCGTCCAGGCCTCCGTCTACTTCGCCCTCGCCATCCTGGCCGAGGCCGGCCTGTCCTACCTCGGCCTGGGCACTGCCCCACCGGCGGCCTCGTGGGGCCGGATGCTGCAAGATTCCCAGTCGCTGCTGGGCACCGCTCCCCTGCAGGCCTTCTGGCCTGGCCTTGCCATTGCTGCAACGGTGCTGGGCTTTAACCTGCTTGGCGACGCCCTCCGTGACCTCCTCGATCCCCGCCTGAAAGGATCCGCGCGATGAGCCTGCTCCACGTAGATAACCTGACGGTTACCGCCACCGGGTCCACCACTGCCCTACTCGGCCCCATTAATATCGAGCTCGCGGCCGGCGAGAAGCTCGGCATCATTGGTGAATCCGGCTCCGGCAAGTCCCTCACGGCGCTATCCATCATGGGCCTTCTGCCCGATGGGGTGCGGGCGAGCGGCTCCGTCACCGTGGATGGGACCGAGGTGATCGGCGCGCGCGATGCCCGCATCCGCCCCTTGCGCGGGTCCACCATGGCGATGGTCTTCCAAGAGCCGATGAGCGCGCTGGATCCGCTCATGCGCATCGGCACGCAGCTCTCCCAGGCCGGGGTGCGCGATTGCGCGGCCGCGCTCGACGAGGTGGACCTAGCCGCCGATGTCGCCTCCCGATTCCCGCATCAGCTCTCCGGCGGGCAGCGCCAGCGCGTGCTCATCGCCATGGCCATGGCCGGGCGCCCCGATCTGCTCATCTGCGATGAACCAACCACCGCGCTGGATGCCACCACCCAAGATGGCGTGCTGCGCGTCATTGAGCGGGTCACCAAGGCCCACGGCACCGCTCTGATCTTTATCACCCATGACCTGGGCGTAATCCGCCGCATGTGCCCCAACGTCTTGGTCATGCACCAGGGCGCGGTGGTGGAATCCGGTCCCACCGAGCGCGTACTTGTCCACCCCGAGCATCCCTATACCCGCACGCTCATCGCCTCCTCGCGGCCGCCGGAGCTGAGCCTTTCTCCGGCCACGGCGGAAGATGCGCTGGTGACGCTACGCGGGGTCAGCAAGGTCCACGGCGCACATGCCGCGCTCGATGGTATCGACCTGCGCGTGCACCACGGCGAGCGCCTCGGCATCGTGGGCGGCTCCGGCTCGGGCAAGACCAGCCTGCTCAAGCTCATCGCCGGGCTCGACCAGCCCACGAGTGGTGACATCGACGTCCGCGGCCGCGTGCAGATGGTCTTCCAAGACCCACAAGGCTCGCTCAACCCGCGCCTGAAAATCTGGAAATCCATCGCAGAGGCCATCCCCGGCAGCCCCAGCAAGGCCGACAAGCGCGCTCGCGCTGCGGCCGCGCTTGAGGAGGTCGGGCTGCCTGCCGAGAGCCTCGATCGCTTCCCGCACGAGTTCTCCGGCGGCCAGCGCCAACGCATCTCCATCGCCCGCGCGCTGTGCGGCGAGCCGGATATCTTGCTGGCCGATGAAGCCGTCTCTGCCCTCGATATGTCGGTGCGCGCCCAGGTGCTGGAGCTATTGGCGGGGGTCATCGCCAAGCGCAAGCTCACCCTGCTCTTTGTCACCCACGATCTCGCGGTGGTGCGCCACCTATGCGATAGCGTTGCGGTCCTTGACCGCGGCCGGCTCATCGAGCACGGAGCAACCGATACCGTATGGTCCTCGCCCAGCACGGACTACACGCGCCGGCTCATCGCGGCCGCCGACATGTAAAGCGGGTGGCTTCGGGCGTAAGGTAGTCGGGTCAGATAACTCCGCCGAGAAAGGATCCTGCTGCTCCGTGGCCACCCAGCTTGACTATCCCATCCCGCAGCGCCCCAGCACCACCCAGTTGCTCACCGCGTTTAATAGCGCCTCGGTGCGCTGGCCCAGTGCCCTGCGCGCGGGCTTGGCGATTCTCATTCCCGGCGCCATCGCGCTGCTTACCGGCCATGACTACGCCATCCTGCTCATTTCCACCGGCGCGTTCACCGTCATCTTTGGCGAGGGCCACCCCTATCGCACCCGCCCGCGGGTCATGCTCACCGCCGGCACCGCACTCATTACCGTCGCGGCCGTGGGCGTGCTGGTAGGCCACCTCATCTTTGCGCCTGGCCACGGCCATTGGTGGCTGCTGCTGGCGGGCCTGTACACCACGGCATTGGCTGCCGTGTGCGGCTTTGCCCAAAATGCCCTGCGCTTGCCGCCGCCGGGCACCTTCTTCTTGGTCATGGTCGGCGGCGGTTCGGTGATGCTTGCGCGCACCGATGTCACCGTGGGCCAGCTGCTCTTTTGGGCGCTGACCGGCATGGTAGCCAGCCTCGTGCTCGGCATGGCGCCGGCCCTGATTGATGCCCACGGCCCCGAGCGCCGCGCGGTTGCCGCACTGGAAAAGGCCGCGGCCGCATTCCAGGATGACCGCGACGATTCCTTGGCCCGCCACCACCAGGCGCAGACCGCGCTCTTTGCTGCCTGGCAGGCGCTTTCCGACGCCCACATTATCCGCGGCGGCCGCATCATCGACTCCCAGGGCGCCCACCTAGTGGAGCGCACCCTCGCAGCCCAGCACACCATCGTGGCGCATAACCGCGCCTTGGATTTGGGCGCCGATTCGGATCAGCTCACCGATCATGTCACCGACGTCGATCCGGATCGCACCGCCATCCCCCACACCCGCCCCACCGGCCGCTACCGCTTGTATCGCGCCGCGGTGCGGGATTCGCATGCCATGGTCACCACCCAAAAGGTTGTCCTCTCCGCGGCCATTACCGTGCTCGTGGGTCTCTCCCTCGGCTTCGACCGCCCGGACTGGGGCGTGGTCTCTGCTTTCCTCATGCTGCAATGGGGACCCGATCACGTGCCAGGCACCGTCCGCGGCATCCACCGCATGCTTGGCTCTGTCGTCGGCGTACTGCTGTTTTCTATCCTCCATTACTTTGGCATTCAAGGGTGGACGCTCCTGCTCGCGCTGGCCGCGTGCCAATTCTGTGCCGAAATCTTCGTGGCCAAGAACTACGCCATCTGCGTTATCTTCTCCACCCCGCTCGCCCTCCTCATGGGCAATTCCGCCACCCGTCCCCTGTGGCCCACCATCCAGGCTCGCTGCGGCGAAATCATCTTGTCCATCCTCATCGCCACCGCGGTGCTGTGGCTGTGGCAGCGCAGCGCCCCCGTTCGCAATCAGGCCCGCCTGCAGGTCCGCGCGATGGAGTCCATGGCCACCCTGCTCGGTCTGCTCTTTGTCAATACCCCAGATGCCGTACTGTCCGCGCGCCGCGACCTGCAATACGAGCTGCTCTCGGAGCGCCGCGCCATCCAGTCCCTCGCCGTGGATAACCCCGATGCCGTGCGCCAATTCTGGGCACGTCACATTGCCGTACAACACGCCGGCTACTTCCTGCTAGATTTCTGCACCACCCACCCAGACCGCACCGCTACCCGCGCGGAGCTCGACTCCTTGGTGCACGAAGTCCGTACGGCCCACGCCGCTTAAAACAGCGGATACTCCTCCATCACCTCGTAGCGTGGGCCCCCACCACGACCCTCACCCAGGTGGGATTGCATCAAGCACAGGCGGTCGGCGCGAAAATCCGGTCCCCGATACACCGATAACGCGCGCACATAATCCGCCAGCGCCCACGGCTCACGGGTCCGCCGACCAGCGCGCGCGACGGTGAGGTGGGGGCGGTGGTGGCTAAAGGGGACGTCGGCAAGCTGGCACTCCGCCATCAACTCCCGCACACCGCGCGCCTGCCCGCCGACGCCCACCCATAGCGTGCGCTGCTCAAAGCTCCCCGCCCCGCTCAGGTGCACATCCAACGCCGCGCGCCCAGCCACCGCGTGGGCTAGGTGCTCGCGCACCGCCGCGGCATCATTGGGCTGCTCTCCATAAAACGCCATGGTCACATGCCAATTATCCGGATCCGTCCAACGCAGCTCATTAGTAGTTGCCGCATGGATGGGCCGCAGCGTATGCACCAAATGCTCGCGCGCGGCGGCCGAGGGCAATAGCGCAGCAAAGACGCGGATCATGGCCTAGCTGGCATAGACGTTGAGGCGCAGTTCCGCGTCCAGCAGGTGTTCTTCCTCGCGCTCAAAGACGGCGAAGGCATGCAAAATATCCGCAACAGCGGTGGAATTATCATCAAACTCGGGCATGCAATAACTTCTTTCAAACCACAAAGGAGGCACAAGAATCACGCTCGATTCTTCTGCCTCCACATAGTAGCTGACAATGATGTAATTATCCGCCCTTGACCACCGTGACCTGCCAACCAGCATCGCCCGAGCGATGGAAATCACGAATCTCATGGCCCTCATCGGCCGCCCACTGCGGAATGGATTCGGTGGCCTGGGTGCAGTCAAAGTCAATGACAAGCGCCTCGCCAGTCTCCAGCTCCGCCATGACCTGCTTGGCCTCAATCAACGGGAACGGGCACACCGCGCCGAGGGTATCGAGCGCATAGTGTCCGCCGCCCAGCGCGCGGGCCTTGTTCTTAACCTGCGGCTTGGTCTTGAGCGCTACCGCCCCGGTGGCAGTGGCGAAGCTCGGCAGCACCTTATCCTCGGCGGAGACCACCGAGTTATCCACGGATTCCTCGGTGGAGTAGGTCTGCGGCTGCTGCGGCTCACGGCTCTGCGCGTTCTTCGGCTTGAGCCACAGGCGCGCGCCCGCGCCGACGCCCAGGGCCATAAAGAACAGCGATACCCAGCCCTGGAAGCTAAACAGGGAGGTCTCCACCATGCCATTGCCCACGGTGCAGCCGCCGGCTAGTGACGCGCCTACGCCCATCATGATGCCGCCCCAAATAGCGCGGGTCGCGGTCTGCGCATCGGGCACGCGCACGCGGAACTCACCGGCGGACTTGGCGGCGATAAAAGCGCCCACCAGCAGGCCAATAACCAACAGGGTGCCCCAGTTCATACGCGCGGAATCGCCGGTGGCGGTCCAGCGGACGATGTCCGCGGTCGGCGTGGTGATGCCGAGGCCGCCGTTGCGGCCAGCGTTGGCCGAAAGCACAAAGCCCACCGTGCCGATGATGCCCACAGCAACCGCCGCGATATTCATGTTCAACGGCTTGGCGTACCACGGCTGGCCCAGGTCCACCTTCGGGCGGCCGGCGTCCTTGGCGCGGTAGTGGCGCCACAGCAGGAAGGTCACGACCCACAGGACCGCCACCAGGATCCACGGTGAAATGTGCAGCGCGCCGTGGATGGTGGTGACCGGGAGGCTCCACTGCTTGAACCAGGCATTGGCGCCGGACAGCGGGCCGGACTTCATGGCTGCGGCCGAAAGCCCATAAAACAGCAGCGCAATCCACGAGCCGACCAGGCCCTCTGCCGAGCGGTACCACGTGCCGGCCGCGCAACCGCCGGACAAGATGATGCCGAGGCCAAAGATGAAGCCGCCCACGATGACGGCTACCGGCTTGAAATCGCTAATCTCCGGCGAAAGCACGCCCGTGCCTGTCAACAGAGTCAGGCCAAAGGCATGCACCGAAATCAAAATGAGCAGGGCGGTAAAGCCGCGCCACGTTTTATTGAGGAAAATATCGCGCAGCATGCCGGTTACGCAGAAGCGCCCGCGCTGCAGCACGGCACCGAAGACGATGCCGGTGAGAAGTCCGGTAATAATCACTATTTCTCCTTGCATCGAGTTAAGGGCTTCAGCCTACGACACCTAAGACAGAATTGTCTATGTCCACTGCACAACCCTGTTTCATAGTGTGTCATTTATGCACTACATTTGCGGTTTTTGCAGCGGTGCAGGACAATAAGAGAACCGTCTAGTAAGGCAGGGACAAACCTCTGCCGTGTAAGGAACTCGTGAACTCCTCTCGATCCGCCCGCGCGTATAAACGTTCCCTTGAACCAAGTGACAAGGGCAGCGCCGTGGGCTTGTACCCCCATAACATGCACCCAGGGCTTGTGCCCGGCATCAGCGTCGAAGACCAGCGCAATAAGTTTGGCCTGGATAAGCCGCTGTTTTTCATCACCGCCATCCTCATCGTTGCCTTCATTATCTGGGGCGTCCTCATGCCCGATAGCGTGGCCAGCGCCTCCTCCTCCGCCTTTGGCTGGGCCATTACCAACGCCGGCTGGCTGCTCAATATCACCATGATGCTGGCCATTGTCACCATGGCCTATATCGGCTGCTCCCGGTTGGGTCGCATCAAGCTCGGCACCGATGACGAGGAGCCCGAGTTCAGCTACTTCAGCTGGGTAGCCATGATGTTCGGCGCCGGCATCGGCGTGGGCATCTTCTTCTATGGCCCGTCCGAGCCGCTCTCGCACTACCTCACCCCGCCGCCGCACACGGTGGAGGGCAATACCGTCGAGGCCCTGCACCAAGCCATGGCCCAGGCCCACTACCACTGGGGTATATCCCCGTGGGCGGCCTACGCGCTGGTCGGCGCGGCGATTGCCTATTCCTCCTACCGCCGCGGGCGCGTGCCCTTGGTCTCTTCCATCTTCAAGCCGCTTTTCGGCTCCCGCGATACGGATGGGCCAGTGGGCAAGCTTATCGACGTCCTCGCGCTCATCGCCACCCTCTTCGGCACCGCCGCCACCCTGGGCCTATCCGCCATCCAGATCGGTGAAGGCGTCACCATCATCCGCGGTGCGGGCACCATGACCAATACCGCGCTCATCATCATTATCGCCGTGCTCGGCTGCGCGTTTATCCTTTCTGCAGTCTCCGGCGTGGCGCGCGGCGTGCGCTACCTATCCAATATCAATATCTCGCTGACGTTGGGTCTGGTGGTCTTCGTCTTCCTCGTCGGCCCCACCCTGCTCTTGCTCAACCTCATCCCGGCCGGCATTGTCACCTACATCGATCAGCTTCTGCCGATGATGGCCAAGGGGTTGTCCTGGGGCGATGAGACCATCGAGTTCCAGTCTTACTGGACCGCCTTCTACTGGGCCTGGTGGATTGCCTGGACGCCGTTCGTCGGCCTCTTTGTCGCCCGTATCTCCCGCGGCCGCACCATCCGGGAATTTACTGCCGTCACGGTATTCGCACCTACCACCATCCTCATCCTCGCCTTTACCATCTTTGGCGGCACCGCGATTTCCTTTAACCGCGAAGGCATCGCCGGCTTCGACGGCGAATCCTCTAATGAGCAGGTGCTCTTCGCCATGTTCCAGGATCTGCCTTTAGGCTCCATCACGCCCTATATCCTGCTGGTGGTGCTGGCCGTCTTCTTCGTTACCTCGGCAGATTCGGCCTCCGTGGTGATGGGAACGATGTCCTCCAAGGGTGATCCCACCCCGAATAAACTCGTGGTCATCTTCTGGGGCGTGTGCATGATGGGTATCGCCATCGTCATGCTGCTGACCGGCGGCGAAGACGTATTGACCGGCCTGCAGAACCTCACCATCCTCGCCGCCCTCCCCTTCTGCGTGGTCCTCTTGGCCATGATGGTGGCCTTCATTCGCGACCTGCGCTCGGACCCGATGTTTATCCGCCGCACCTACGCCCGCACGGCGATGGACAACGCGGTCATGCGCGGCATCGAAGAGCATGGCGATGACTTCGAGTTCACCGTTCAGCATGCCGAGGGAGACCGCGGCGCCGGCCACGATTTCGATTCCTCCGCCGAGCGCTATACCGAGTGGTACCAGCGCACCGATGAGGAAGGCGAAAACGTCGACTACGACTTCGATACCGGAGTCTGGTCCGACGGCTACGACCCCAAGCACGATAAGAACCACCCCGACTTTGAGGGTGAAAAGAAGGAGAAATAATGGGCATTCCAGACGACGTCGTCCTCGACGGTTATACCCTCATCGAGCAACACGCAATCGACCACGAGTTCCTGCTGCGCGGCTCTCCGCTGGGCACCGAAACTCCCCTCCTCTTCGCCCTGACCATTGCGGGCGTCCTGCTGGTTGCGGCAAGCTTCTTCCTGCGCGGTGGCGCGCGGGTGGCAGCCGGCCTGGTGGGCGCGATCCTGGCGCTTTCCAAGCTGTGGTGGATGCCCTTCGCGCTATGGCAGCAGTTCGATGACGGCCAAGTATTCGGCTACACGCTCAAATACTTCCCGCAGTACTGGCCGGTAGCCTCCCTTATCGTCGGCGTCATCGCGCTGGTGGGACTGGCCTCGGCCATTTTCCGCCGGCCCTAGCCACGCCTAACCGCCGAGCACCGCAATCGCGATATGCACCCGGTTGGTGCCATCGATCTTGGCCAGGATGTGCTTCATGTGCGTCTTGACCGTGGTCAGCGAGATGAATAGCTGCTCGGCAATCTCGGCATTGCTCAGTCCTTGGGCCACCAGCTGGGCAATTTCATTTTCGCGCTCGCTCAGCTCGGCCAGCCCGCTGGGCTGAATCATCTCTTGTTCCGGCTGCGGCGGCGTGGCCGCCAGCCCCACCAGGTTTTCTAACACCGTCGGGCTAAGCTGCTGCTGGCCTTGGGCCGCCGCTCTTACCGACGCCACCAGCGCCTCCGGCGCCGTCGTCTTCAACAAGAAGCCCACCGCCCCAGCGCGCAGGGCGTGCAGGATGAACTCGTCGGTATCAAAGGCAGTAAGCATCACCACCGGGATATCGCGCACGCCTGCAAGCGAGTGCAGCTGCGCTGTCGCCTCAATGCCGTCCATGACCGGCATGCGAATATCCATCAGCACCACATCCGGTTCCTCGGCCAGGATGAGCTCCACACCCTCTTTGCCATTGCCGGCCTCGCCGATAACCTCGATGCCCGGCGCGCCTTCCAAGATCATGCGCAGGCCGTGGCGCAGCAGCGGCTCATCGTCGACGAGCACTACCCGAATCTCACTCACTTTTCTTCCTTCCTTGGCAGGCGCAGCGTCCACGAGAAGCGTCCTTCCTCGTCCTGTACCTGCAGCGATCCGCCAACAACACTAGCGCGCTCGCGCATGCCGACGATCCCGTACCCACCACTGTGCACGCCTGTCTTTTCCCCAGTCTGGGCGGTGGGATTAGACATGGTGATAGACAGGGCGTCGGCAAGCGTGGCAATGGTGATGGTGACCGGCTGCCCCGGTGCATGCTTGCGGGCGTTGGTCAGGCCCTCCTGGACCGCGCGGTTGAGCGCGTGGCCGGCCATGGTGCTCAGCTCCTCCAGCGATTGCGGCCCCGCGCCCTGCTGATAGCGCACCTCCACGTCCATGCCCGCCTGGCGGGAGCGCTCCACCAGCGATTCCACGCCCTCGCGCGGATCGATGCGCCCCTCGCTGCGCAGCGAGTGCAGCGCCTCGCGCAGATCCCCCACGGCGGCCTCGGCTTCATCGCGAATCGTGCGCGCGGATTGCCGCGTCTCTTCCGGATCCAGGTCCTTGCGGTAGGCCAGCCCGCCGGCGTAGACCGCAATCATGCTCAGCCGGTGCGAGAGCGTATCGTGCATATCCCGCGCGATCCGGTCGCGTTCTTCCTGCCGCGCAAAATTCTCCCGGGTGGTCATTTCCTCGTGCGTGAGCTCCGCCTGCGCCTGCAGCGCAATCGTGCGCTCTTTTTGGTTCGAGCGAACCAACCCGACGACTAAAACCACTACTGCTGGGAGGATGATGCCAAGGAAAAATCCCAGCTTCCCGGGAGCACTAAGCCCTTCGCTTCGAGATAAATCTAGAGTGACCAGCTTCGAGGTCACCATGGCCGAACATACCGTCGCCATCCACAACCGGCTGCGGCGCGAGGCCGCCGAAAACGCCGCTATAAATACCGAAGGCCGGAACTCGGCAATCGAAACCGTCGCCGAAATGATCGTCGCCGCTACCAACGCGCTGAGCGGTCCGGCCTGCGCGCTGCGCGGGTCACGCTCCCGCGCAGCATGCCGGAGAGCAAAGGGCAATAAGATCCACGTTCCGATCGTCGCCGCGAAAAGAATAAACAGCCGTCCGGACGAGCCATCGGTCTCGCTGAACCGGACGGAAAAGACGAAAAAATCGCCTATCCCTGCCACCGCCGCAATGATAAGCTTCTGCCACCGCGGGCGCTGGAGCATCTCGTCGGATTTTCGGAACAACTTCATAACGCGCACCAGTCTAAGCCGACCCACCGCCAGCGCGGTATCCCCCGCAGGGAGGATTCTCCGTCCTTAGCCACGCGCCTCTAAGACCATAATTGCGATGTGCACGCGGCTGGTACCGCCGATCTTTTTCAAAATATGCTGCATATGCGATTTCACCGTCGCCATGGACACCACCAGCCGGTCGGCAATCTCCTGATTATTCAAGCCCTGGGCCACCAGCTCGGCGATTTCCCGCTCGCGGGAGCTAAGCCTACCTAGGTGGTTGCGGGCGGTGCGGGTGTGGTGCGAATGGGCGTCGGAAAGCGCGGGGCTTTGCATGCCTACCAGCTTGTCGACGACCTGCGGGCTCAACAACGGCTGCCCCGCCGCGGCCGCACGAACGGCCGCCATGAGCGATTCCGGCGGCGTCGACTTGAGCAAGAACCCGGCCGCCCCGGCGCGCAGGGCCCGCAAAATGAAGGAATCGGTATCAAAGGCCGTGAGCATGATTATCGGCACGGCGTGGACCGACAAGATCTTCTCCACGGCTGCGATGCCATCCATGACCGGCATGCGAATATCCATTAACACCACGTCGGGCTGCGCATCGAGGACGGTAGCCACCGCGTCTCGGCCATTGCTCGCCTCGGCCACGACCTCGATATCGGGCGCGTTGGATAGCAGCAGGCGCAGGCCGCTGCGGACTAGATCCTCGTCATCAACGAGCACTACGCGCAGGGCATCGGCCATCATGTATCCTTTCCCACTGGTTGATTCCACCGCGCCCGCCAGAACTTCGACGCAACGGGCGTATACGCCACTGTAAGCGCCACGAAGATCGCCAGTACTACCGGCACTATCTTGGCGTGGCCCGCCACTACGGCGTTAAGGAACGAGGGCACGAGAATATCGTTTAACTTTTCGAAGAATTTCGGGAAAAAGTCGATGACTAGAGTGGCCGCAATGAATGTCAGCGCAGTCTGCAGGAGCAACGTCCATAAGTTCACCCGATGCAGGCGCTTATCGACGTCCACCTTCCCCACCGCCGCAAACATCACCCTTGCTCCTTGTCCGCGAAACTCCGGAACGATGTAACCACGGCGCTCATGTAACTCGACGCGATCTGCGTCTTCGGGAGCATTATCATCGCTATTTCCGCGCAGGAATTCCACGCTATAGGCCGAGTCATCGGTGTCGATATAGCTGAGCTTGCGGGTGGTGCCGTCGACCGTGGAAGTAAAAAGGCTGCGCGTGGAATCTAAGTACTTTCCCGTCCATCCCTCGCGGGCCGTGGTTTCTTCTAAAGCGATACGCATAAGCCCGTAGTCGGGATGGCGCAATTGCCAGCTCATCTCGCTCATTGTGTGGCCTCCTTGTGCGCCAGTGGTAGCAGGATGCTCCAGCTAAATTCCTCACCTTCTTCGCCGACGTGGACATTCATGCGCCCGCCGGATAGCTCCACACGCTCGCGCAGTCCCACCAGCCCGTAGCCGCCGGCGCTGGCACCTGCGCGATCCCCGGCCTTAGCCGCCGAGAGCGGGTTGCGCATCTCGATGCCCACCTCACCGGCCACCTCGCGCACCGTAATGCTCACCGGCTGGCCAGCGGCGTGCTTGCGCGCATTGGTCAGGCCTTCCTGTACTGCGCGGTGCACGGCGTGCTGCGCCATCGTGGATAGCCCAGTAAAAACATCCGGGCTGGCACCGTCCGCGTAGGTCACGGTCACCTCGGCTCCGGCCTCACGCGCGGCCGCGACTAGCTCTTCTAAGGTGGTGCGCGGATCCTCGGAAAGGTCTTCGCGCAAGGCGCTTAAGACGGTGCGCAAATCTTCTACCGCGTTCTGGGCTTCCGTGCGGATGGTGCGCGCTGCGTCTGTGAACTCGTCGGGCACGCCCTCGCGCGGATAGCTCAGCGCACCCGCATGGATGGCCACCAGGCTCAAGCGGTGCGAGAGCGAATCGTGCATGTCCCGCGCGATGCTCTCGCGCTCCTCTCGCCGCGCATGCTCCACCTTGGCGCGCATCTCTTCGCGGTTCATCCGGGCTTGCTGCTCTACGCGCCACCGCTTTTCGCGCTGGTTGCCGCGTTTTTGGCCTACAAGCAAGCCCGCGACCATCACAACCACGACGAAGATGGCACCAACCCACCCGATCTCGTCCCAGCTTAAGTACGGGTTGAAGCTAGCATCTATCGCAAACGCCAGTACAAAGCATGCCACCGCGACCACGGAGCGCGTGGTCGAGCGCCGCGAGACCATGGAAATAAAAGCCACGACTCCGCTGACCGCGCCAAAATAGGAACTAGACCCCAGCAGAACGATGCAACCGGCGATGAAGCTGCGGGTGGAGCCGGCATAGTCGACGTCGGAAAGCTCGCGCGGCTGGTGCTCCAACGCAAAGGGCAGGGCGATAATGCCCAGCACGCCCACCACAAACCCGGTGCAGATATAGGGCCCGTACTCCTCAAATGTCGGCGAGTACTCCTCGATATCGAGGTTCATCAGCACCATGCCGACGAGCCAATTTGCCACCGCGCAGGCGGCAACAATGCCCGCCGTACTCCACTTCGTTCTGACCATGGCCTCAAGCTTAAGCCCGCGGCCATAGTCCCTAGGGATGATTTATTTCTGCACCCCGGCCGCATCGCGCATGGCCTTCGTCTGCGCGGACGGATGCTCGTTCTCGGTAGCCAGGCGCTCAAACGCCACGGCCGCCAGCGCGGCGGCCTGCATGCCGAGTACGGAATCATCAAAGCGCATCATCGGCGAGTGGTTCCACTCGCGCTGATTTTCGGGCTTGTCCGGATTGGCCGTGCCCATCCACATAAACGTGCCCGGCACCTGCGCGAGGACGTAGCCGAAGTCTTCGGAGGCCATCATCGGGGCATCGAACGGCTGGACGTTTTCGGTGCCAAACATCTGGCTCCACAAGGTGGCGGCGAATTGGTTTTCCCGTGGATTCGTCTTGGTGGTCGGGTACAAAACCTCGAAATCCACCTGTGCGGTGCACCGGTGCGAAGCAGCGACGGAGCTGGAGACCTCCGTAATCATCTGGCGCACGGCGTCGATCTTCTCATCGCGCAGCACGCGGACTGTCGCGCCCAAGGCCGCGCGCTCCGGGATGGCGTTATACGCGCCGTCGCCCGCCCACAGGTTGGTCACGGTAATCACGATGGGCTCCAGCGCATCAAAACGGCGGGTCAGCGCCGTCTGCAGCGACATCTGAATCTCCGCCAGCGCCGCTACCGGGTCGATGGCATCGTGCGGGCGGGAGCCATGCCCGCCCTTGCCCAGCACAGTAATGGTCAGGTTGGACGAGCTAGCCATCATCGGGCCTGGCACATAGTGAAAGGTGCCGCGGTCTTGGGGGCCGACGTGCAGGCCGTAGGCGGCAATGGGGCGTCGGCCAGCGGCGTCGAGCACGCCCTCCTCAATCATCGGCAGCGCGCCGCCCGGGCCTTCCTCGCCGGGCTGGAACATAAAGGTGACGTCGCCGTGCAGCTCCTCGCGGTGCTCGCAGAGAATCCGCGCCGCGCCCACCAGTCCGGCGGTATGCAGGTCATGGCCGCAGGCGTGCATGTAGCCATTCGTCGACGCAAACGGGCTGCCGGTCTGCTCGCGTACCTCGAGGGCATCCATGTCCGCGCGCAAAAGCACCGACACCGGCCGCTCGCCGCGCTGGCCGCCGCGCAGCACGGCCACCACCGAGCTCAAATCCTGGCCCACGTGAATCTCCAGCGGCAGGCCCTCCAGCGCTTCTAGGACCTTCTTCTGCGTGCGCGGCAGGTCCAGGCCGATTTCCGGGTTGCGGTGCAGGTCGCGGCGGAAGTTCTGCAGCTCCTCGAGCATGCCCTCGCCCATTTCCTGGAATACCTCGGTGGCTACCCGCTCACCAATGCGCGCCCGTGTCACCGGCAGGGGCGGCAGCTGCTGGGCCTGGCGCGGGGCAGCCAGGCGGCCAGGGTTGGTGGGGCGAATACGCTTGGTCGGGTCAGTCATGGGGAGCTCCTTTTCTCGCTTTCGCATTCGAGGGTACCGCAGGTTATCCACAGGCCGCCCGGCGGGTTCGGGGTTGGTGTGACGGGTGGGGCGAGTTATCCACAGGCGGGCGCGCGTGAGCTACCGCGGGCTTGCGGGGTGTCTTAGGCTCACCGGCATGACCCGCTTGCAGGACTACGCCCGCCAACTTACCTCGCCGATGGAGCTTCTCGGCGAGGTCTCTGGCGCGCGCGAGGCCGACCTGCGGCGGCTGGGGCTTCCTCGGCAGGAGGCCCGGAGCCTCCTTGCGCTTGCCGACGTCTACTTTGGCCCCACCCCCTTCACCCGCCGGCAGCGCTCGTGCCGGGCGACCAAGCATTGCTTGGCGACGTTGAAGATTATCGAAAAGTACGTCTCGCGCACGAAATCCAAGCGGGATGCGTGGGCGCTGCGCGCTGAACTATGCGCGACCGACCAAGACGTGGAGCAGCTCGCGCGCACGCGATTGAAGGAGCTTTATCCGCGAAAGCAGCCGGAGAAGGGTGTGCGGATGACGCGGCGCAAGGGAGGGCCGTCGACGCTTTCGATTACCGGTGATTCCGATTTCATTGCTGACCTGCACGCCAGCATCAACGAAGAGAAGCCGCTTGATTCCGTGGAGAATATCTTCTTCCGCGGCGGGGGTGCGGCGCGGCCTGCCGCGACGACGAATATCATCATCCAGCTGGATGAATTGGATGAAATCTTAAGCGGTGGAGGCGAGGAAATCACGCTGCGCCTGACCAATGGAGCCGAAATCAGCGGCGCGAAGCTGGTAGAAAAGCGCCTTGCCGAATGCGGGCTCGTCACCCTCGTCCATCCTTATGAGGGAGCGGTGAACCTGTATCGCACCTCGCGGCATGCCTCGGATAAGCAGCGGCTGATGGCGGGCGCGGAAAATCCCACCTGCCCGTGGGCCGAGTGCAACTATCCGGCGGATAAGTGTCAGATCCACCACCTGCAGGCGTGGAAGCACGGCGGGGAGACCAATATGGCGAATCTCAGCGTGGCGTGCCCGTATCACAACGGCGTCAACGACGACGATCCGCACGCGCCGCCGGTGCGCGGCAGGCTTGAGCGGCGGCAGGGCCGAATAGTCTGGGTCCCGCCCTGGGCCGGATCGACCTAGTTACACGCCTTGAACACTCAGGTCGTCCGCTCAGGCCGTCCGCTCAACCTGGCCTCGCAACCACGGCATGGCTGCGAGGTGGGTTCGGCGTGCGTGGGGTGGATTAATCGTCGGCGTCGGTAGACAGCGCGGCCACGAAGGCTTCCTGCGGCACCGAGACGGAGCCCAGCGTCTTCATGCGCTTCTTACCGGCCTTCTGCTTTTCCAGCAGCTTGCGCTTACGGGAGATATCGCCGCCGTAGCACTTGGCCAGCACGTCCTTGCGCATAGCGCGGATGTTTTCGCGGGCGATGATCTTCGAGCCGATGGCCGCCTGGACGGGCACCTCGAACTGCTGGCGCGGGATGAGTTCCTTGAGCTTTTTGGTCATCTTATTGCCGTACCACTGGGCGGAATCGCGGTGGACGATGGCAGAGAAGGCGTCGACTGGGTCGCCGTTGAGCAAAATGTCGACCTTTACCAAGTCCGCGAGCTGCTCGCCGGCCTCTTCGTAGTTCAGCGAGGCATAGCCCTTGGTGCGGGACTTGAGCATATCGAAGAAGTCGAAGATGATTTCACCGAGCGGCATGGTGTAGCGCAGCTCCACGCGGTCCTCGGAAAGGTAGTCCATGCCGCCCATCTGGCCGCGCTTGGACTGGCAGAGTTCCATGGTGGGGCCGACGAACTGCTCAGGCACGATGACGGTCATCTTCACCACGGGCTCATAGACCTCGTTGAGCTTTCCTTCCGGCCAGTCAGACGGGTTGTGGACCCACTTTTCCTCGCCGTCTTCGGCCACCACGCGGTAGGTTACCGATGGCGCGGTGGAAATCAGGTCGAGGCCGAACTCGCGCTCCAAGCGGTCGCGGGTAATTTCCATATGCAACAAACCCAAGAAGCCGCAGCGGAAACCAAAGCCGAGGGCGACGGAGGTTTCGGGCTCGAAGGTTAAGGAGGCGTCGTTAAGCTGCAGCTTTTCCAACGCATCGCGCAGGTCCGGGAAATCGGCCTGGGAAATGGGGAAAAGGCCGGAGTAGACCATCGGGTCCGGGTCCTTGTATCCCTTAAGTGGGGTTTCGGCGCCGCCGTTGGACCAGGTGACGGTATCGCCCACCTTGGTCTCGCGGACGTCCTTTACGCCGGTAATGAGGTAGCCCACCTCGCCAGGACCCAAGCCCTCACACTTTTGCATCGTGGGCGAAACGATGCCGATTTCCAGCAGCTCATGGTTGGCGTTGGTCGACATCATGGTGACCTTCTGGCGCGGGGTGAGCTTGCCGTCCACCATGCGGATATAGGTCACCACGCCGCGGTAGGTGTCATAGACGGAGTCAAAAATCATGGCGCGGGCCGGCGCATCGGCGTCGAATTCAGAAGATGGCGGCGGGACTAGCTCGCAGACCTTGTCCAGCAGCTCGACGACGCCCTCGCCGGTCTTGCCCGACACGCGCAGCACCTCTTCCGGCTCGCAGCCGATGATATTGGCGATTTCCAGCGCGTATTTTTCCGGGTCGGCGGCCGGCAGGTCGATTTTATTGAGGACCGGGATGATTTCCAGGTCGTTTTCCATCGCCAGGTAGAGGTTGGCGAGGGTTTGGGCTTCGATGCCCTGGGCGGCGTCGACAAGCAGGATAGCGCCCTCACACGCCTCGAGCGCGCGGGAGACCTCGTAGGTAAAGTCCACGTGGCCGGGGGTGTCGATCATCTGCATGACAATCTGCTCCCCCTGCGCGGTGCCGGACTGGGGCACCCACGGCAAGCGCACGTTCTGCGCCTTAATGGTAATGCCGCGCTCGCGCTCGATGTCCATATTATCGAGGAACTGGTCACGCATATCGCGCTCCGCAACCACCTTGGATAGCTGCAGGATGCGGTCCGCCAGCGTCGACTTGCCGTGGTCGATGTGAGCAATAATGCAGAAGTTTCGGATTCGGGCGGGATCCGTAAACGTCGTGGCCGCAAAGTTTTCAGACATACGTCTACAATAGTCGACATGAAAAGCGCCATGCTCACCCGTCTGCGCCAAGCGCTGGGAATCAGCGAGCGCGAGCCAATAGACACCGGCCTGAGCCGCATTAATTCCCGGTTGGGGCTGGATAGGTCGGATGAGTTCCACGGGCCGCGCAAGGCCGCCGATATCCAGGTAGAGGCCACTGCCTCCCACCCCCGGTCCATATTTTTCACCCCCGATATGGACGGCCAGGCCGACTCCGGCGAGGTGGTCTGGGTGTGGGTACCGGCCGAAGGTAAGCAGGCACCACCGCGCGAGCGCGCCATTTTGGTCGTCGGCCGCACCCGCACCACGGTAATGGGCTTGCTTATCTCCCCCAACCCAAAGCATGCGCTTGACGACGCCTGGCTGGAAATCGGTTCCGGCGAATGGGACGAATCCGGGTGCGATTGCTGGGTGCGCCTCGACCGCCTGCTCGAGGTATCCGAGGAGCAGGTGCGCCGGCAAGGCACGCTTTTTCCGGAACGCAGATTCGAACGAATCGCGAATAGGTTGCGGGCGCGCTACCACTGGGCCTAGCCGCCGCGCGGCCGGTGGCTAGGGAGCCAGCGGGCCGGGAGCCAGAGACCTGGGAGACGGCTGTCGCGGGGAGGGTTTTGGCAGGTCGGGTTCGGTACTGCTATTGTGTGTTGGTTACTTACTTGCCGGGCGCGTTGGTCGGGGCGGGCAGGACCTTGGGTTCGCTCTTCGAATACCAGCGCCGAGCGCGCCAGTAATTGCTGGCCGCGGGAGTAGTCCGAGTAGGTCGGTTTCTACGTCAATCACTTTCGATTACTAAGAGGTATTTTTCATGGCAAATATCAAGTCCAAGCAGAAGCGCGTTATCACCAACGAGAAGGCACGCCGCCGCAACAAGGGCGTTCGCTCCGCCGTCCGTACCGAGATCCGCAAGTTCCGCGAGGCTGTCGCTACTGGCGACAAGGCTGCTGCTGAGAAGCAGCTGCGCGTGGCATCCCGCGCCCTGGACAAGTCCGTGTCCAAGGGTGTCTTCCACCGCAACACCGCAGCCAACAAGAAGTCCGGCATGGCTTCCGCGTTCAACAAGATGGACTAAGAGCCATTGCACAGATCATCCCCCGGTCGCGCTCTACGGAGCGCGCCGGGGGATTTTCTTAGCTTACTTTGGCCGGCGGAACCGGCAGGTAGGGCCGGTAAGACTTAGGCGGGGCGCTTAGGCCAGTTCATCGTTGAAGTAGTCTTCGAAGATGGCGCCGGCGTTGTGGAAGGCGTCGGCAAGCGAAGTGCCGCCACGGGTTTCCACGAAGGTCTCAAAGGCGGTCAGGAACTGGGTGTGGATGATGTTGACGGTCGGCGTAAGACGCGGATCGGAGGACTTCCAACCTTCGCGAGCCTGCACCGCCTGGCGGACGCGCTGAATGATGCGGCTATTGCGCTGGCAGTACAGGGCGCGCAGCTTCGTATCCTTAGCCAACGCCTGGGCCGTGAGCTGGGAAATTTCGGGGAAGAACTCATCGCCTACGGCACGATTGAATACGGTCATGGCCATGATTTTGGAATCTTCGCGCAGGCTTCCGGTGGGCAATCCCGCGGCGAAATTTTGGAATTGGTTCTCCACTTCCTCCGACATTTCGGAGCCTAAAACTGCCGATTCTTTGTCTTTTATGTAATTAAAAAGCGTACGGCGGGAAACGCCCACTTTGTGAGCGAGCTCCTCCATGGTGAACCCGTCATAACCATTTTCGATGACGAGGTTGAGCGCAGCGACTCGGATTTTTGATATACGCGGCATGAATGCCCCTTTCTGTCCCGACGCTCTTCAAGCTTCAGTATCTTTTCTTTCTCCCTAAGAAATTGTGAGGAAATTCTATTTTGCCTACAAGCTAAGGGATTTTGAGGCGATTTTATTACCTTATATTCGGTCAGAGAAACTGCCATGCACACCAGGGGAATTCCCCGCCGACACGGCTGCGCATTTTCGCCCGTCATGGCACCATTAGGCGAAACTGTGACGTTGGACAACCAAGATGGCGCCGCCGCGCGGCCACGCATCCGATTTACCCGCTCGCACGTTCGAAAACCCGATGGTGCTTGTGTCCGGTGGGACGGCTAAGATGAGTCAACGATGAAAAACGTTAAGCCACTGGTGAAATGGGCGGGCGGGAAGCGCCAGCTCTTGCCGCATATCCACGCCGCCCTGCCGGCGGAGGCCCCGCGGCGTTATTACGAACCCTTCATCGGTGGCGGCGCGGTGCTTTTCTCTCTGGAGCCGGCCAGCGCACGGGTCAACGATCTCAATAGTGAGCTCATCAACCTCTATGAGGTGGTGCGTGGCGGCGTCGATGAGCTCATTGAGGAGCTCGCGGGCTACCCCAATGACGCAGAGTTTTTCTATGCGCTGCGCGCAGTGGACCGGGATGCCCACAAGTTTGCCGCCCTCTCCCCCGTCGAGCGCGCGGCACGAACGTTGTATCTCAACCGCACCTGCTATAACGGCCTGTACCGCGTGAACGCGGCCGGTCAATTTAATGCCCCGTTCGGGCGTTATAAGAATCCCACCATCTGCGATGAAGACACGCTGCGCGCGGTGCACCGCTATTTTGCGGATAATGATGTGGCCTTCTCGCAGGGTGATTTCGCCGCGGCGGTAGCACAGGCGCGCGAGGGGGACTTTGTGTACTTCGACCCGCCCTATGACCCGGTGAATGTGACGAGCTCGTTTACCGGCTACCAGAAGGGCGGCTTTGACCGTGCGGAACAAGAGCGTCTCAAAGAGGTCTGCGATGACTTGGATAGGCGCGGGGTGAAGTTCCTGTTGTCTAATTCGGCCACCGAGTTCATCCGCGAGCTCTATGCGGACTATGAAGTAGGCATCGTGGGGGCAACGCGGGCGATTAATTCCGTTGGTTCGAAGCGGGGCAAGGTCGACGAGGTCCTGGTGCGCAACTACGAGGTCCGCGGTGACTAGCGGGCCGGAAGCGCAGGAGCTGCGGGCGCGCTTTGGTGTGCCGGAAACGGTGAAGCTCGGCGTCAATGACTGGGGCTGGCTGCGCATCCTGGCGTCGGGATACGACGCGGAGCTGGAGCGGCGCGGGTATTTCTATATTGGCGCGCGGGAGCTAGAACGGCTCTCGGGCCGGCAGCCGCGGCTGATGGCCAAGCATGATTTTTCTACGTCGCGGCCCTGGATTTTTCAGCGTCTCCAGCTGGGAATCGTGCCGGTCAGCCGGGGCGAATACCTGGTGGGACGATTCAACCTGTACGAACGATTTCCAGAAACGCAGCGCGGCGAGGTGCGCACGCTGGAGCTGCCGGCGGGGCTGGACACCCTCTCGTTGGAGGCAGTGAGCTCGGAGGCAGTGGCGCTAAATGAGGCGTCGGCAAGCGGGATGCTAGAGGACTTCTTGGGCTGCGGGCCATTGCAGGCGACGGTGGCCGGGCGCATGTCCACGCGCGGGCTTAAGGTGCGGCTGCCGGACTTGGGCGTGGATGTGGCGGTGGACCGCGCGCAGATGGAGATCGACGGCGGCTTCGAATCGCTCGAGCACCTGGTGCTGGTGGAGGCGAAGAACCACCTTTCGGACGATTTCAATATCCGGCAGCTATATTTTCCGTATCGCCGGTTCCAGCAGCGCCTGGCCAAGGATGTCGTGCCGGTTTACCTGGTGTACTCCAATGGTATTTTCCACCTGTACCGCTATGAATTTCGGGACCCGGCGGATTTTCGCAGCATTGCGCTGGTCGATAGCGCCCGCTACGCGCTGTCCGCCTCGACTCTGGATGCGCAGGCGGCGCTCGATATTGTGCGGGCGGTAGAGCCCGAACCCGAGCCAGCCGTGCCGTTCCCGCAAGCTAATAGCTTCGAGCGGGTGGTCAACCTGCTGGAGCTCATCGCCCTGCAGCCGCTAAGCAAGGCGGAGATTACCCAGCGCTATGATTTCGACCCGCGGCAGGCGGATTATTATGCCAATGCCGCGCGCTACCTGGGCCTGGCGGAGCCGGTGAAGGAAGCGTGGGAGCCGACGGAGCACGGGCGGCGGGTTATCGAGCAACCGCAGCGTGACTCCCGGAATGCGGCGCTCATACGAGCGCTGGCGGCGCGGCGGGTTTTCCGCGAAGTCCTAGAGCTCAGCCTGGCCCGCGGCGCGGTGGCTAGCACCGCAGAGATTTGTGCGGCCATGGAGGGGCTGGGGCTCAGCTTGGCGACGTCCCGGCGGCGCGCCTCCACCGTCGCCCGCTGGACCCAGTGGGTGCTGGACACGGTGGCCGAGGGCACGCCGCGCCTGTTTTAGGCCAGCAGGTTCTGCCCGCCGGAGATGATGAGGACGATACCGGCGATGATAAAGAAGAGGCCAGAGCCGATGTCGATCCACGGGCCGGCGGCGATGAGCTTGCGGCGCACGGCATTGGTGGAAATTACCGTGGCGACGACGAGGAAGAAGAGGAAGGCCGACAGCGAAAGCGAGAGGGTCAGCGCAATCGCCAGCCAGACGGGTGGGCTGGCCGGGAGCAGCGGGGCGATCATCGCGGCGAGGAAGAGCACGATTTTTGGGTTGGACATATTGGTGGCTAGGCCGACCTTGAAGGCGGTGCGCAGGCGGCCGAGCTGGGCGGCTGCGTCTTCAAGGTCTACCGGTGGATTGGCGCGCTGGGCGATGCCGCTGCGCAGCGCGCGCGTTCCCATAAACACCAAGAAGCAGCCGCCGATGGCCTGGACCGCGCCGAGGATTTCTGGAAAGGCGGTCAGCAGCGCGGCGGCGCCAAAGACGGTGGCGGCGCACCAGAAAAGCACGCCGATCTGGATGCCGGCGGCCGCGGCAATGGCGTGGCGGCGCGAGCGGGTGGCGTAGCGGGTCACCAAAATGATGTCCGGCCCCGGCGAGGCGACGCCCACCAGGTTCATCAGCAAGAGGGTGAAAAAGGATGTCCAGGTCACTCCCCCGCCTCGCTTTCGAGGCGGGGGATAAGGTCCTCGCGGCCGAACAGCCGGGCAGAATCCAGCGCGGAAGGCTGGCCGGCGGTGGGGTCGGCGTGGGTGGCAAGGAGGGCGTCGATAACCGCGTCTTCCTTCTTGAAGATGGCACCGGCCAGCGGGGACTGGCCGCGGTCATTGAGTAGGTTGACGTCTGCGCCGGCGCGGGCAAGTGCGGTAACCAGCTCGGCGTGGCTGTGATAGGCGGCGAGCATGATAAAGGACTGGCCTTCGTGGTTGACGAGGTCGATATTCACGCCGTGGTCGATATAGGCGAGGAGGTCCAGGTTGCCCTCGCGCGCCATGTCAAAGAGTCGACCGGCGAATTCTTGCACTTGCGTTTCAGACATGGTTTCTAGCTTATCGCGCCAGTTCCGCGACGCGTTTGACGGCCGCCTCAAGGGCGAATTCGGGCTCACCGCCTTGGCCTTTGACGGCGGCATCGAGCTCGGAGACGAGGATGACGGCCTTGGTGACATTATCGGCGGACCAGCGGCGGGCCACGGGCTGGGTCATTTTGACCACGTAGGGTGCCAGGCCAGTTTGGCTCGCCAGCGAGTACTGGTCCCCGCGCGCGGAGTAGAGGCGGGCGACGGCGCCGACCTTATTGGCCAGCGCGGCGGCAATCGCCACGGGGCTCGCACCCAGTTGGAGGGCGCGGCGGCAGGTGGATACGGCGGCTTCGACGCGGCCGGCGACGGCGGCGTCGGCAATGTCCCAATTGGCGACCTCGGCCACACCGACGTAGTAGTTTTGCACCGCCTCGCGGGTGACATTGCCGCCGGTATCAGAAACCAGCTGGGAGATGGCCGAAGCCAGTTCGCGCAGGTCAGAGCCCACTCCCTCGAGCACGGCGTGGATAACGTCCGGGGTGGGGCGCACGCCGTGGCTAGAAAATTCGCGGGTGGCCCACTGGCCCAGCTCATTGGGGTAGAGCGAAAAGACCTCATGGACCTCAGCAATCTTGCGCAGCTTGGCCACGAGCTCGGGCTGCTTCTTCTTTTTCTTCAGCGTCTTGGCCGTCACGGAGTAGATGATGACCATGGTCATGCCCGGCGCGGGATTGGCGCAGGCGCGCAGGAGGATATCGACTACTTCTTTGCCGGCGCGCTCGCAGTCGCTGATGACGATGACGCGGTTATCGCCAAACAGCGACGGGCTGGTGGCCTCGAGGATCTCGCCCTCAGAGACCTCGGAGGCTTTGAGCTTGGTCAGCTCGGGCCGGGTACCGGTGGGACCGCTCTCCTCGGCCGCGGCGCGCTGGATCTGCAGGCGGGCGCGTTCGGTGAGGAATTCATCGTCGCCGAGGATGAGGTGTACTGGAGGCATGCCCGCCATTCTAGCCTGCGGTCAGGCCGAGCCAGGCGATGCCCGCCAGCGTCAGCGCCAAGGTGAGCCACGGGCGGTGATAGAGGAGGCCGGCGATGATCCAGGCGTAGGCAAGCAGCGTAAAAAGCGGGTAGGCGGGGATGGTGACCACGGGCAGGTGTGCTACGCCGTGGGCGATGGTATTAATCCACCACGAAAACGGCTCAATGAGGCGCAGCAAGCCGGCGCCCAGCACATCGAGCGGGCCCAGCTGGGCAAAGATGGCGGCGATAAGCCCCACGATGGTAATCGGCACGGTGGCTGGCTCGACGAGGATATTGGCCAGCACGGAGACCACGGAGACCTCGCCGGACATGAGTGCCACCAGCGGGAGGGTGACGATATCGGCGGCGATGGCCACGGCAACCGCACGCAGGAAGATGGCGGGCCAGCCGGTCACGGCCAAGTGCTTATAGATGAGGGGGCTGAGCGCCACGATGCCGAGCGTCGCCGCACAGGATAGGGCGAAGCCGAAGTGCACGGCGAGGTCGGAATCCACAAAGAGCAGCGCGATGATGCCGAGGCTGAGCGCATGGATGGGCTCCATGCGCGTGGAATTGAGCACGGTAAGCAGGCCTACTACCCCGGCGACGGCCGCGCGCTGGACGGAGGGTTCGAAGCCCACAAGCAGAACATAGGTGGCCAGCGCGCACAGGGAGGCGGCCACGCGGGCGCGGGGCCCGAGCGCGAAGGCAGCGCAGACCACGGCCGCGGCGGAGCAGACGATGGCCACATTGGCGCCGGATACAGCACTCAAGTGGGAGAGCCCGGTGGCGATATACAGGTCGCGCTCGGCGGTATCTTGCAGCGCGGTATCGCCGAGCACCATGCCGGGGATAAGGCCCTGGCTGGAAGGACCGACGGTATCGAGGACCAGCGCGCGGAAATTCTCGGCCACCTCGGCCGCCCAGCCGGCCAGGCCTTCGGGCTCGGCGGTTACCTGCACGTCGGCGGCATTGGCGCTGAGCTTTCCGACACCCGCCCTATCCGACTCCCCTACCCTCACCCTGGCCGTAAGCTCGGCGCCGGCCGCCACCGGGACTGGTTCTGGGCTAAAGACCGGCAGCTGGGTGGGGTATCCCGGAACCTTGAGCTTGAGCAGCCAGCCGCCCGTACTGGTCTGTGTCGGTGCAGTGACAAGGCGCCCGGTGACTTCGCTGCCGAGGTCGAATGCGGCAGCACGATCCTGGCGCACCGCGGCGACGAGCGCCGCACCCCCAGCGACCGCCCCGCAGAAGAGCGCTTGGCCCCACTGACGAGCAATAAGGCACAGCGCGACGACGACCGCGATGAGTGCGATGGCCCAGCCGCGGCCGGCGAGCAGCACGGCGATGACGGCCAGCCAGGCGGTAGCCGCGCCGGGGACGAGCCGCAGTTCTCGCATCGCACGCTCAGGTACGGGCTAGAGCTGGACTTGGTCTTTAAGCTGTGCCAGCTTCGCCGGCCCGATGCCGGAGACCTCCAGGAGCTCTTCCACATCCTTGAAGCCGCCGTGCTCCTCGCGGTAGGCCACGATGGCCAGCGCGGTCACCTCGCCGACGCCCTTGAGTTCGGTGAGCTCCTCGGCGGTGGCGTTATTGAGGCTCACGCCGCTGCCGCTAGCGCTGCCGCCAGGGCTGCTGGAGTTGTCGCCGGCGGGGGCGGGTTCACCGGGTGCGGGAGGTGGAGCGGCGCCGGAGGGCAGAATGTGGAGCTGTTGGCCGTCGGAAAGCCGCTGCGCATGGTTGAGCGCCATGGTCTCGGCGCCTGGTAGCGGCTGGGCGGCGGCGAGGGCATCGGCGACGCGCGCACCGGGCTCGAGTGTCTTCAGGCCGGGCTCGGCAACTTCGCCGATGACCGAGACGATGATTTCGCTGGGTTCCTCGCTCGGGGCATCGCTTAATGCCGCGGGCTCGGGCATGCCGGAGGATTCTTCGGATCGCGCATTGATGCCGAGCCAGACCACTACGCCGATAACGAGAATGACCGCCACAGCGCAGGCCTGCCAGGGGCTGATGCGCAGTCGCGGGCGCGGGTAATCGATGGCGAGGAGTTCTTCCTCGCCGGTGGGTTGGGTAAATTCGCGGAGTCGTTCGCTGATCTTGGGTGCCGCCATGGCGCTGAGGCTAAGCGCGGGCGCACACCAGTGAAAGGTCGAGCGGAGGTGGGCTGTGGATAACTTGTTGTGGGCGTCAACGAACCCGGCGCGGTGGGCCTAGTTATCCACAGAACGGCGCGGCGAGAAGGCGCGGGGTCGACCACGTGTGTGAGGATGTGCTGGTTCGGCGGGAGGCTCGGAGCTAAACACAGCGGAGACGCCGATGGCGGAGGGGCCGGCGTGGACAGAGAGGACGTCGTTAAGCGGAGTGCAGATAAAGGACGAACCCTGCGGCAGCGCCGCTTCAAGGAGCGCCTCCAGCTTGGCAGCCGCGTCTTCGGCTTGGTTGTGCTGGATGGCAACGAAGGCCGGCTCGCCGTCCGCGCGGGAGGCGATGAGGTCCACCAGCTTGGTAAAAGCCTTGGTCTGGGTGCGGGTCTTGCCCACCAGCTCCAGCTTGCCCCGGGTAATCGACATAATCGGCTTGGTGGCCAACAGCGCCGTAGACAGCACGGCCGTGGCCGGGGAAAGGCGGCCAGAGCGGCGCAGGTCCTCCGTGGAATGCAGGTAGACCCAGGTAGCCGCGCGCTTGAGGGTATCGATGGCCGCGGCATAGCACTCGTCCAAGCTGGCGCCGCGGGAGGCGAGCTTGGCGGCGGACATGGCGGCCGCGCCCATGGCCATGCCGGCCGAACCGGAGTCAATCACCCGCACCGTGTGCGGAAAAACGCCGGAGGCGGATACCGCGGCGGAATAGGTGGAAGATAGCTCTTTGGACAGGTGAATGGCCACCACGCCATCATCTTGGGCGCGCTCCATTTCGCGGCCATAGGCGGCGGCCAACTCCAGCGCGCTCAAGCCCGAGGTGGAGCGCTCCAGGCCATCCTTGCCGTGGCTTTCCATAAGGTGCAGGTCAATGACGGTAATGGATAGCTGCTCCGCCAGCTCCGGCGGCAGGCCCGCGGAGGAATCCGTAATGACGCGAACCGTCACTAGATATCCGCCCCGCCGTCCCCGGTGACCTCGCCGCCCATATTCCAGCCGTCGAAATACCACTGGGCGCTGCCCACATTATCTGGGGTGAACTCCAGGGAGGATAGCGGCGTTTCCGGGTTAAAGTCCGGGCGGGCGGTCAGCTGCGACCAGTGCGTATTCTTCAAGCCGGAAAGGATTCCGTACTGCGCATGGTCGAGTCCGAGCAGGTGACAGGTCAGCGCCGAGATAGCGCCGCCATGAGCCACGATGAGGACGGGGCCCTGGTCCCAGCCGGCGAAGTCTGCCATGAGCTCATCGACGACGGGTCGGGCGCGCTCGGCCACATCCACGCGGGATTCGCCCTGTGGCGGCGCCCAGGTGGGGTCGTGGCGCCAGATGGCGCGCGCGCCTGGGAACTCTGCATCTACTTCGGCGGAGGTTCTGCCCTGCCACTGTCCTAGGTGCGTCTCACGCAGGCGGGCATCCGTGGTGAAATCCACGCCGAGCGCCTCGGCGACGACGCGCGCAGTTTCGCGCGCGCGGAGGAGATCGGAGGCGACGATTTTAGACACGCCCTGATCCTGCAGCAGGCGCGCGGCGGCGCGGGCCTGCTCATAGCCTAGCTCGGACAGCTCGGTGTCCAAGTGGCCCTGCATGCGGCCGGTGGCGTTATAGGTAGTTTGTCCGTGGCGGATCAGGATCAGGCGGCGGCTCATGCGGGTTTAAAGCTCCTCGTCCTCACCAGGGACCTTATCGGCCAGTGGGAGCTCGTCGATGGAATCAACTTCGCGCGGGTTGACGCCATGGGTCCATTCGCCCGGACGCTCTGGGGCCTCGATGCCCTCGATCTCCAGTGCTGGGCAATCGTGGTACAGGCGGTCCAAACCGTAGAACTCGCGCTGGTCATTGCGCTGGACGTGGACGACGATATTGCCATAATCCAGCAGCACCCAACGGTTCTCGCGGTTGCCTTCGCGGCGCTGCGGCTCGAAGCCTTGCTTGGTCATTTCGTCTTCGACTTCATCCACGATGGAGGCCACCTGGCGCTCGTTATCCGCAGAAGCTAGCACGAAGACCTCAGTAATAGCGAGGACATCGGAGACATCAATGGCCGCGATATTGGTGGCCAGCTTTTCTTGCGCGGCGTGGGCCGCGGTTTCTGCCATGCGGCGGGCGAGATCAGAAGTAGACAATGTGTAAAAATTCCCTTTTCGCGTCTGAAGTATATTCGGTATGAACTATCTCTATTGAGAGTCTATTCTTGCACGTTTAGCAGGCCCGTGCCCAAAATCTTAGGAAGGCCGCGGAAGTTTCTACAAGGGCTTATCCGGGTTAGGCCCATAGAGATTGTTCTTGGTGATGTACTGCACCACCCCATCCGGAACCAGGTACCACACGGGCTGCCCCTGCCCGGCGCGTTCGCGGCACGCGGTGGAGGAAATCGCCATGGCGGGAATGTCAATAAGATCGATGGCTTCTTGCGCATCGGCAGGTAGCATATCGGCGCTCAATTCGTAGCCGGGGCGGGTCACGCCCACAAAGTGCGCCATCTCCAGCATCTCTTCCCAGTTATGCCAGCTCATGATGGAGGCCAGCGAGTCGGCCCCGGTGATGAAGTAGAACTCCGCCTCCGGGAAAAGTTCGCGCAAATCCCGCAGCGTATCGATGGTATAGGTGGGCCCCTCGCGGTCAATGTCTACGCGCGAGACGGTAAATCTCGGATTGGAGGCCGTGGCCACCATCGTCATCAAGTAGCGGTGCTCGGCCGCAGTGACGTCGCGGTGGGACTTTTGCCACGGCTGGCCGGTGGGAACAAAGATGACGGTATCGAGGGCAAAGCGGTGTGCGGCCTCACTGGCCGCTACCAAGTGGCCATTGTGGATGGGATCAAAGGTGCCACCCATGATGCCGATGCGCTGTGGGCTAGTCATGGGTGGCGATTATAGCCGCACCACTAGGGGCGGGTCTGACCGGTGCCCTGCAGGATCCACTTGGTAGAGGTCAGCTCCGGCAGCGCCATCGGGCCGCGGGCGTGCAACTTCTGGGTGGAAATGCCGATTTCGGCGCCCATGCCGTAGACCTCGCCATCGGTGAAAGCGGTAGAAGCGTTGAGCATGACCGCGGCGGCATCTACCTCGTTGCCGAACTTCACCAGGACGTCGGCATCCTGCGCGGCGATGGCCTCGGTGTGGCCAGTGGTGAACTCGGCGATGTGGGCAATGGCACCGTCGACGCCGTCGACCACCTTGGCGCAGATATCCATGGATAGCGACTCTTCGCGCCAGTCCTCATCGGTGGCCTGCACGGCATCCTTGACGCCGAAAGCCTCGAGCTCGGCGACGTCGCCGTGGATGGTCACGCCCGCCTCCTGCAGCGCGGTGATGATGCGGAGCTTGGCGGAGTCGTCCAAAGCGGCGTCGATAAGCACGCACTCCGTGGAGTTGCACACTGAGGTGCGGCGGGTCTTGCCGTTGATGACCATGTCGATGGCCTTGTTCAGGTCCGCAGAGGCGTCCACGTAAAAGTGGCAGTTGCCGGTGCCGGTCTCAATTGCTGGGACGGTGGCGCCGGTGACGACGGCCTCAATAAGCTTGGCGCCACCGCGCGGAATGACCAGGTCCACCAGGCCGCGAGCGGTGATGAGGTCCTGGACGGAGTCGTGGGTCTCGCACGGCAGAAGCTGCACGGCCTCGCGCGGGAGATCGAACTCGGCGAGGGTATCCTGCAAGATTTCTACCAGCTTGGCATTGGAGTTGCGGGCGGATTTGGAACCGCGCAGCAGCGGCACGTTGCCGGATTTGATGGCCAAGCCGAAGGCGTCCACGGTGACGTTCGGGCGGGCCTCATAAACCATGCCCATGACACCGAGCGGCACGCGCACCTGCTTCATGTGGATGCCGTTATCCATCGTGCGGCCCTGCAGGATCTCTCCTACCGGGTCCTGCAGGCCGGCTACCTGGCGCAGGCCCCCGGCAATGCCTTCGACGCGGGCGGCGTCAAGGGAGAGGCGGTCAATGAGGGACTCGGACATGCCGCGCTCGCGGCCGGTCTCGATGTCCTGCTTATTAGCGGCGAGGATACCTTCGGTGTGGGCGATAAGGTTTTCGGCTGCGCGCTGCAAGATTTCGTTCTTGCGCGGCGTGGACAGCTGCGCCACGACGGGCGCTACGTCCTTGGCAGCACGGGCTTTGGACAGAACTTCTTCGCGTTCAGTGTTGCTCATGTCATACCAGCCTAACGAAAGGCCACGCGCATTTCAGCGACCTCAGCCGCGGTGGGGTTGAGCTGGCCATCGTCAGCGCGGCTACCGGGGCTATCCATCAGTAGCCGGCTTCAGTATCTACTTCCGTAGGGATTGCCTCACCGGCGGCAAAGTGCTCCATGACCTTTGCTGCATGCGCACCGATGCGGCGCCGCACCGAATAAGGCGGATTGGCAAGGTGCGGGGTAATGACCACGTTGGGCATCTCCCATAGCGGGTGCCCATCGGGCAGCGGCTCGGGGTCGGTGACATCCAGGCCAGCGCCGGCGATGTGGCCGGCACGTAGGGCATTGACAAGCGCGTCGGTATCCACCAGCGGTCCACGGCCGACGTTGATAATCACAGCATGGCTGGGCATGGCGCGGAAAGCGGCGGCGTCGAATAGCTGGTGGGTCTGGTCCGTGAGCGGCGCAAGCGCCACAAAATAGTCGGCGGCCGGCCACACGCGCTCGATGTCGGCCGTGGCGAAGGTTTCATCGGCGCCCTCCACCGGATTGCCGGAGCGATTGACCGCAATGATGCGCGGGCCAAAGCCCTCTAGCATGCGGATAAGCCGCTTGCCGATGCCCCCGGCGCCCACCACCGCAACCGTCTTATCCTCAAAAAGGAAGCTGGTGTGCGCCTCCACCTCATCGCGATTATCCCAGCTAGTCCCCACGCGCTTATGCGCATGCAACTGGGCAAGCAGGAGTGCAATGGTGGATTCGGCCACGGTGGCGTCATATAGCCCTGCCGCGTTGGACCAGCGGGCAGAGGTATTTCGCATGACGTCGAACAGGTGGTCCACACCAGCAAACGGGACTTGGACGAGGCCCACGCTTGGCGGCAGGGGCTGTGGGAAATCATCTGGACCGCCGTTGAAGATGAGCACCTCGGCCTCCTCCAGCGGGGCACGCTCGTGGCCGGCAGCATCGAGGGCCTGCAGGGTTTCCTCCCACGGGGTGGGCAGCATTGCGTACTTCATTAGTAGCCAGCCTCCGCATCCACGCGGGTGGGCATGGCCTCTCCCCTCTCCCACGCCGCGGCATTGGCGTTGAAGATAGCGCCCAGGTGGTACTGCGCCACGTGCGCAGAGGCGGCCATGTGCGGGGTCATGGTGCAATTGGGCAGGTCATAAAGCGGATGGCCATCGGGCAGCGGCTCGGGATCCATAACCTCCAAGCCGGCGCCGGCGATGTCGCCGCAGCGCAAGGCCTCCACAAGGTCATCAGTGACCACGGTGCTGCCGCGGCCGACATTGATAAAGATGGCGGAGGGTTTCATGGCGCGGAAGGTGGCGGCATTGATAAGCCCCTCGGTGTCCTTGGTGGCCGGCAGGATGCAGAAAATGAAATCCGCCTCGCCCCACACGTGCTGGGCTTTATCCATGGGCACGACCTCATCGGCGCCTTCCACCGCGCGGCCGGAGCGATTGACCGCAGTAATGTGCACGCCAAAGGGTTGCAGGAGCTTAATGAGCTGCTTGCCGATGCCCCCAGCGCCAAAGATCGCTACCCTCTTCGGCCCTTGCTGGTCATAGAGCCAGGCCTGGGATTCATCCAGCTCCTTGGCCACCGACCAGGTAGCGGCTTGGGCGAAGGCCTTGTGGTGGTGCGCCTGGGAAAGGGCCAGCCCGAGTGCGGACTCGGCCACTGGCTGGGCAAAGGCACCGGCGGAGTTGCACCATGGCACGCCGTCTGGGGTAATGACGCCTGCATCGATGAGCTGGTTGACGCCGGTATAACAATGCTGCACCCAGCCGATATTCGCCGGCATCTCCGGGATGCGGCGCGGGTTGGGCGCATTATTGATATAGACCTCGGCGTCCTCGATGCTGCTCACGCGTTGGTGCCCGGCAGCCTCGATGTCTTCTACCATCGGCTGCCAGGTTTCCGGTCCCATGAAATACTTCATGCCCCAACCATACGGGGAATCTCGGACTCGGGTTTAGATGCGGGAGGCGAAGTTGGACAGATAATCCGCGTGGACGACGGAACGGCGCTGCTCCTCGGGAAGCTCTTCCATCTTCTTGCCCTTGATGGCGTGGAGCTCCTCGGAGTCGAAGCGGACCTCGCCGCGGCCGATGACCTCACCGTTCGGGCCCAAGATGTCGATGATTTCGCCCTTGGTGAACTCGCCTTGCACATCGGTAATGCCGACGGCCAGCAAAGACGTTCCGCCCTTGGTCACGGCCTCCTTGGCGCCTTCATCGAGACGGACGGCTCCGCCGGTATCGGCGCAGTAGAGAGCCCAGAACTTCCAGGCGGACAGCTGGCGTTCCTCGCGGGTGTGGAAGACGGTGCCCACGGAGGCGTCGGCAAGCGCGGGGCCAATATTGTCCGTAGAGGTCAGCAGCACTGGAATGCCGCCGCGGGTAGCCAGGCGGGCCGCGGAAACCTTGGTGGCCATACCGCCGGTGCCGACCTTGCCGCCATCACCAGCCACAACGCCCTTCAAGTCCTTGCCGGTGCGCACCTCATCGATGAACTTGGCATCCGGCTCGGCGGGATTCTTATCGTACAAACCGGGCACGTCAGAAAATAGGAAGAGCGCGTCCGCGCCCACCAGGTTGGCCACCAGCGCGGAAAGGCGATCGTTATCACCAAAGTGCATTTCCGACGTCGCCACCGCATCGTTCTCATTCACGATCGGGATGGTGCGCAGCTGGCGCAGGCGATCAATGGTGCGTTGCGCGTTGCGGGCGCGATCGCGGTGCCCCGTATCGGAGGCGGTGAGGAGGACCTGGCCGATGGTGCGCTTATAGCGCGCAAAGGACTGGCCCCACACAGAGGCCAAGTGCACCTGGCCGACGGACGCGGAGGCCTGCTTAGTAGCCAAATCGGTGGGGCGCTGGTGCAGACCGAGCGGGCCCATACCTGCGGCAACCGCACCGGAAGACACGATGATGACATCGGAGCGGCCCATGCGCGCATGGACGGCATCAACGATGTGATCAATCTTTTCCTGGGAAACGCGGAAATTCTCATCCGTGAGAGAAGAGGAACCAATCTTGACCACCACGCGCTTTGCCTGCGCGATGTCGCGGCGGAGATCCGATTCAAAACCGGACGCCACCGGATTTTCATCGAGCGGTTCCGGGAAAGGGGTATCAGCGGTGGGTCCGTCAAAAGGCTCTACCGGAAGTGGAAGGATGGGCTCTTTCTGTTCATCAGAAGACATGCCAACCGAGTTTACAAAGCCCACCCTCCAGCACACCCCAAGAATAGGGGGATCTGGGACTAGCCCTGCCACCTATCGCGGTTAGCGCCCTCGCGAGTGACCTCTTCATCGGTGCCGTAATCGTATTCATCGATAAGACCACGGCGTGCCTGAGAGGCGCGCTTGCGCTCCGCTGCAGAAGCACGGGCGGTTCCTTTAAGGCGAGCATCCTCGCCGCGGCTAGCCATTGTCGGATCACCGCCGGTCATCGGCTCCCACTCGAAGGTGATGCCGCCGATAGTAACCGGGCAGCCCTCTACAGCACCCTGCTCGCGCAGCTCATCCTCCACGCCCGCCTTGGCCAGGCGGTCAGCCAAGAATCCTACTGCCTCATCATTTTCAAAGTCAGTTTGGGTAATCCACCGATCAATCTTCTTGCCCTCAACAATGAAGCCACCCTCGACATCCGGATCGGTCTTGACGGTGAAATCAGCAAACGCGCCGGTATGCTTCTTATGGCCTTGGGCCTTGGGATGGATAACGGTGTGGTTTTTATCCTTCTTTGGCAACGGCTGGGCCTCGCGGTGCTCAGTCACCATATCCATGAGCCGGAACTTCAGCGGATCCAGACCCTTGCGAGCGACGGCCGAGATAATAAAGACAGGCCAGCCAAACTTCTCTTCCAGATCATCTTTGACAAATTCCGCCAGCTCTTCGGCCTCAGGCACATCTGCCTTATTCAAGATGATGACGCGGGGGCGCTCACGCAGATCCCCTAAACCAGTATCTTCCTGCAAAGCCTCCTGGTACTTTGCCAACTCATTTTCCATCGCCTCAATATCAGAGACCGGATCACGGCCGGGCTCAATGGTGGCAGTATCTACCACATGGGCAAGCACCGCCGTGCGTTCAATATGGCGCAAAAAGTCTAGACCGAGCCCCTTGCCATCGGCCGCGCCTGGGATAAGCCCCGGCACGTCCGCGATAGTAAAGGAGCTATCCCCCATATCCACCACGCCGAGGTTCGGCTGCAGCGTAGTAAAGGGGTAATCACCGATCTTGGGCTTTGCGGCCGATAACACCGAGATGAGCGAGGACTTGCCTGCCGATGGAAAGCCCACCAGCCCTACATCCGCCATAGATTTCAGCTCGAGGATCAGATCATGGGCTTGGCCTGGCTCACCTTGGAGAGCAAAGCCCGGTGCCTTGCGGTTTTTTGAGGCCAAGGCGGCATTGCCTAGTCCACCGAAGCCGCCTTCAGCAGCAACAAAGCGAGTGCCAGGCACCGTCAGGTCCGCCAAGGTTTCACCCTTTTCAGTGCGGACCACCGTGCCCGCCGGGACCTCCAAAATCAGGTCTTCACCGCGAGCACCATTGCGCATATCGCCAGCGCCATTGCCGCCGCGTTGCGCCTTAATATGCGGGCGGTAGTGGAAATCCATAAGCGTATGGATTTGCTCAGATACCTCGAGGATGATGTCGCCGCCGTGGCCACCATTGCCGCCATCCGGGCCGCCCAAAGGCTTAAACTTCTCGCGGTGGACAGACACACAGCCGTGTCCACCGTCGCCCGCTTGCAGGTGCAGGACAACGCGGTCAATAAAACGTGCCATGGTCAAACCCTCCGTTAGTTAAATCTTTGTCCCCGCCAGTGTAATGCGTGCCTTGCGCTGGACTCCAACCGCAACCGGATTGAGTCCGCCTACCTAGTCCTCCATCCCATCGGTTGTGTCCGCTAGCGTGGCGTATCTATTATCCGGGTGGAGCCTCGTTTCGGTATCCACAAAACCAGAAAATCCTCGAGCCGCCCTCACTGGGGAGACTCGAGGATTAACCTCATCGGCCTGAAGTTAAGCAGTTGCCTCTGCAGCAACCTCTTCAGCCGGAACGATGTTGACCATACGACGGCCACGCTTGATACCGAACTCAACGGAGCCAGCTGCAAGCGCGAACAGGGTATCGTCGCCGCCGCGGCCTACGTTTTCACCTGGGTGGAACTTGGTACCGCGCTGACGCACGATGATCTCGCCGGCATTAACCTGCTGACCACCGAAGCGCTTGACGCCGAGACGCTTGGACTCGGAATCGCGACCGTTGCTGGAGCTGGAAGCACCCTTCTTGTGTGCCATGTGGTTTTCCCTCCTTTAGGGATAATTACAGCCGGTTAAGGCTTACTTGATACCGGTGATCTTCAAGGTGGTCACAGGCTGACGGTGGCCCAGACGCCTCTTGTAACCAGTCTTGTTCTTGTACTTCAGGATATCGACCTTCGGGCCCTTACCCTGCTCTACGATTTCTGCGGAGACAGAAACCTTCTCCAAGTCAGAAGCCTTGGACTTAACATCGGCGCCATCGACGAGCAGAACCGGGGTGAGAGCTACGGCAGAGCCTGGCTCACCCTCGATCTTCTCGACCTTGACGAGGTCACCTTCAGCAACCTTGTACTGCTTGCCGCCGGTCTTGACGATCGCGTACATAGAGGGTTACCCCTTATCTAAACTCGCTCGGAAGCAACCGGAGAGGCCGCGTTCCGAATGGACACTTACACATTGCGTTTAGTTCCCGCGCGAACATGCCCGCACAGCTCACTAAGGGAGTGTCGGACTGATCCAGCGTCGTGAGTACTAAACAGCGACTGTCAAAGACTACCCCGTAGCGGGCACAAAATACAAACCACACTGTTTGCGCCCGCGTGGCGTAGCCCTAAGACGTGCTTCGCCGTGCTACGCGGCGTCGGCCGCGCCCAGACTTAGCGCGCGACATTTCCTTGTGCGCACCGCTCGCGGAAGACTGCTTCTGGGCCGGATTATCCTGCGCCTTTGGGGCCTTGGCGCTTGCCGACGTCCCCTTCTTGCGCACCGCCCTCTTCTTTCCGCGGCGCAGCACCTTGGTATCGCCCGTGGTCGCCCGCTGGCCAGCATCGAAACGATCCGGCGAGCTACCCTGCTGCGTCGAACGGCCTTGGGCGGTCTTCGCTGCCTTCGGATTCTCTGCTACCGCCTTTTTAGGAGCGGCCTGGCGCACGGCACGGCGACGCCCACGGCCCTTGCCACCGGCGCGCCCCGCACGCGCGGTGCCAGCGGCCTTTTCATGGCGCTGCTCGGCGGACCCGCCCGCCTGCTTGTGCTCGTGCTCCTGCGCCTTTTCCTTGACCTCGTGCGGCACGCGCGAGGTGGTCCGACGCTTGGCCTGCTGGGTGCGCACCGCACGACGGCGGCCACGCCCGCGAGCCTTGCGCTCTTCGCGCGAGCTCTTCTCTCCGCGCTGGGCTTCAGCCCCGCTAGCGTTACCGCCGGTGTCGGCGGAGTCCTGCTCACCAGAGACCGCGAAATCCTGCGGCTGCGGGCGCCTATCGGAGCGCGAATTTCCGCGGGTGCGGCGCTTGCGGCGTGGGGAAGCCTCAAACTCAGCTACTGCCTCGTCATAGGTCTTTTCAGTTGCCGTCTCCGTAGCCGTTGCCTTCTCGGTAATCTTCTGCTCGCCGCCCGCAGCTGTACGCGTGGCCTTAGACCGGCGCGTCGCCCGGCGCGGCTTCTTGCCACGCTTGGAGCCCGCCCCGGCACCTGGGTGTACCTGCGCAATAGCACCCGAGTCGGCGTCCGTATCCGCATCGGGGACGTAGGAATTAAATTCCTGCGCCTCGTCACTCTCAGCAGCATTATCCGCCGCGGCGTACGCGATGGCCTCGATATCGGATACCTCAGTCTGGGTGTGCTTGCGCGCGCGGGGGCGACCGCGTCCACGTCCGCGCTCCTTGTTGCGGTCATGCTCCCCGCTGTCCTCTTCCGATCCAGCGTGCGACTGAGCCGGACCGCGCTCATCTACAACGACGTTCGCTACGAGATCTTCCAGCGACGTCTTCGCAGATTCCCGTGCGGCCTCTTCGCTCTCGGTACCGTAGACCGGCGCCTGGGTCTTCTTAAATCGCTTAGGCTTGGAGGAGCTTTCGGCGGCGTCGTCAAGCTCGTGCTTATGCATCGCCACCGCAGCCGGTTGCTGCTGCGGATCGTGGTGTTGCTTCTTGTGCGCCTTGGACTTGCGGCCAGAATGCTTGGAGCGCTGCTCGTCCTCGGCCTCATCCACCGGATACTGGTGAATGATGATGCCACGGCCGTTACAGCACTCGCACTCGGTGGAGAACGTTTCTACCAAGCCGGTGCCGAGGCGCTTGCGGGTCATCTGCACCAGACCCAGCGACGTCACCTCCGAGACCTGGTGGCGGGTGCGATCGCGGCCCAAGGCTTCCTTCAGACGGCGCAGCACCAGATCCTGGTTTTCCGGCAGGACCATATCGATAAAGTCCACGACGATCATGCCGCCGAGATCGCGCAAACGCATCTGGCGCACGATTTCTTCGGCCGCCTCGAGGTTATTGCGGGTTACCGTTTCCTCCAGGTTGCCGCCAGAACCGGTGAACTTTCCGGTATTGACATCAATCACGGTCATGGCCTCGGTGCGGTCGATGACCAACGTGCCACCGGAGGGCAGCCATACCTTGCGCGAGAGCGCCTTATGCAGCTGCTCATCAATGCGGTAGGCATCGAAGGCATCTTGCTCGCCGTGGTCCTTGGCACGGTAGCGCACCACGCGGTCCGCAAGGTCTGGCGCCATGGAATCCACATAAGCACGGACGGTGTTGAAGGAACGCTTGCCATCGACGATGAGCTCAGTGAAGTCTTCGTTGAAGAGATCGCGCACCACCTTGATGAGCATGTTCGGCTCTTCATACATGGTCACCGGTTTGGCGCCCTTGGAGGATTTTTCTTTCTTAGCGTGTGCCACGATGTCCTCCCACCGGCTGTGCAGGCGGTTGACGTCGGTAGCGATTGCCTTTTCCGGTACGTTTTCGGCGGCGGTGCGGATGATCGCTCCACCATCGCCTGGAACCACGTGGCCGAGGATATCCTTCAAGCGCTTGCGCTCTGGGGCAGGCAACTTGCGGGAAATGCCGGCGCTGCGCCCGCCCGGTACGTAGACCAGGTAGCGGCCAGCAAGGGAAATCTGGGTGGTAAGGCGCGCGCCCTTATGACCGATGGGATCCTTAGCCACCTGCACCAGCACTTGGTCACCGGATTTCAGGGCGTTTTCTACCTTGCGGGCGCGCCCGTGCAGCTTGGTCTTGCGCCAGTCGATTTCACCGGCGTAGAGCACGCCGTTTCGGCCCTGTCCAATGTCCACGAAAGCCGCCTCCATGGACGGCAGCACGTTTTGGACGCGGCCCAAGTAGATATTGCCAATGAGCGAGGCCTGGGATTCGGTGGTCACGAAGTGCTCGACCAACAGGTCATCCTCTAACACGCCCACCTGGGTGATAATGCCGGCGCCGTCCTCGCGCTCCTTATCGCGCACCACCATGGTGCGCTCCACAGCTTCGCGGCGGGCAAGGAACTCCGCTTGGGAGACGATGTGCTGGCGGGTGCGGCCCTTTTCGCGCAGCTCGGCACGGCGGCGCTTCTGAGCCTCGATGCGCGTGGAGCCGCGGATGGCTTTCGGCTCTTCAATGTGCTCGGGCTCGTCTGCCTGCTCTTCACGCTTCGCACCGGCGCCGCGTCCGCGGGATGCGCCGCGGCGCCCGCGGCGGCGGCCCTCAGGCTTTCCGGAACCGCGGTCGGAGCCGGAGTGCTCGCGGCTTTCTGCGGCGGAGTCTGCAGCATCCTCGTTGTCGTCGCTTGCGGAGTCGTCGGCTGAGGAGTCCTCCTCCGCTGCATCTAGAGCCGGTGCGAATGCCGCAGCCTCGTCCAGCTGCGGGGCCATGAAGATGGGCGCAAAGTCATAGTGCCCGGAGTCTTCCTCGGATTCGGCCCGTGGGACGATGTGCGGCGCGTAGTAGTCATCCTCGAAGTCCTCGCCGGCTTCTGCCAGCGCCTCGTGCAGCTTTGCCGCATCAACCGTTCCGGTATCAAAGCCGCTCGCAGATGCTTTTTCGGCCTCCTCCGTGGCTTCTGCTGCTTCGGGTACTTCTGCTTCAGCGTGCTCGGAGTCCTCGGTGGCTGCGCCAGTTTCGGCCGCAGCCTGAGCAAGCGATGCCTCTACCTTGTCTTCGATCTGGGAGATTTCATTATCCACGTTCTTGCGCACGCGGTGGCGCAGGGGTTCTTCGTCTTCCGTGGACTGCCCCCCTTCCTCTGACTCGGCGGTATCTGCCGGCTCTTCGGGCGCTGGTGCGGCGGACTTACGGGTGGCCTTGCGGGCGCGCTTGGCGCGCTTCTTCGCTGGCTTCTTTTCCGGTTTCTCGTCCGGGTTTTCTTCCGGTTGCGCAGCAGGCTTGTCCTCGGGATCTTCAGCCGACGCTTCAGTGGTATCGCCCGCGGGGGCGTCGGCAACCGCGGCGGCGTTCGCTACGGTATCCAGCACCTGGCCTGCTTCCTCGCGGGAAAGGGAGCTTTGCGCGCTCTTTTTCAGGCCCATGTCTTTGAGCTGTGCCACCAGCTCGCGCGAGGAAAGCCCCAGCTGCTTGGCCAGGGAATACACGCGGGTCTTGTCCTTTAGTTGGCTACGGTCCAGGTTCTGGGCCAAAGACACCGCTGCCTTGAGGCTTTCAGTTGTTTCTTGAGAGTTCTGTGCCACCATGTCCGGGCTTACTCCTGTACATCGTCTGTATTTGGCGCGGCCTCGGGCGCAGGCACGGCCGAAGACTGTACCGCCGCCGCACGAGGCATAGTGCGCGCTAAAAAAGTTTGTGGGATATGAAGTTATGCCGCGTCTCGTACGCGCTATCCCCCATTGTGTCACAGAACCGCGGGCAAGCTGGCAGGCGGTGTTATGTTGGCGGGGTGGCAGAACTAGCACGAATCCCCGCGCGCGAACTCGCGCAGTACCGACAGCGCAATGAAGTCCCGGTGCGCTCCGCACTTTACTTTGGCGTACCGGCCGGCTTTGCCATTGGCTTCGCCAACACAGGCGTGGACTATATGTTGATGGGAGCCGGTGTTTTTGCCGTCTTTGCGGTGCTGGGGTTGGTGCACCTCATCCGCAATTACCCGCGCGGCATCAACGCTGCGCAAGAGGAATTCCGCGATGGCGACTATCCCACGATTGCTTATATCGCACCGTTTATCCCGATCGCTGCGCCATTGGTCATGGCGCCACTGAGCGCAGCCGGCCTGCTCCCAGAGGTAGAGCTGGCCCCGCCCGTTGCCGGGATGCTGTCCGGCGCGTGGTGGGCCTTTGGCTTGCCGTTGGGCATCTGGAGCATGTTTTCCCAGTCCTTCCGGATCGGCCGGCGCCGCATTAACAAGATCCTGGAAAAAGACCCGCTCGACGGGGTTACGGAGGCTCGCTTGGAGCTTGCCGACGCCCACTCGGACATCCTCACCGCCCTCGTCGCCGCCGGCGCGGTGCAGGGAAACACGATTAATTCCACTGCCCTCTCGAAGTTCATGAAGGTAGACCTCGACCCACTATCCGAGCACCTCGATGCTTTGGCAAAGGCGGACCTGGTGAAGCTAAGCCGCATGGGCCTGCGCACCGCGCCCGCAAAGTGGACCATCACCATCATGCCGACTGGGGTTCGCTGCCTATATCAGGTGGGCCGGCGTTAACTTGGCAAGCTTTTGTCTCCTGAGAAGAGCTTCGGGCCTATCCAGAGCATTATATAAACGAGGCCCACGAGCACTGGGATTTCAATCAGTGGCCCGATGGTGCCGGCGAGGGCCTGTGCTGACGCGGCGCCAAAGGTGCCGATGGAAACTGCAATGGCTAGCTCGAAGTTATTTCCGGCTGCGGTAAAAGCCACGGAAGCAGACTGTGCGTAGTTCATTCCCCCGGCTTTTGCTACGCCCAAGGCAAGGAAAAACATTCCAACGAAGTAAATAACCAGTGGAATCGCCACTCTAACCACCGCAGTAGGCTGCGCTACCAACTGCTCCCCTTGCAGCGAAAACAGCAGCACGATGGTGTAGAGCAAACCAATCATCGCCAAAGGCGAGACTGCCGGGAGAAAACGGTCTTCGAACCATTCGCGTCCTTTGATCTTTTCTCCCCACACCCGTGAGAGCACGCCAAGCAGCAGGGGTATTCCTAGGAATACAAGAACCGCAGTGACGATGGACCAGAAAGAAAATTCAACAGAGGTGGTGTCTAGGCCTAGCCATCCAGGTAGAACTTGCAAGTAGAACCAACCCATGACGCCAAACATGGCTACTTGGAATACAGAGTTTATGGCGACAAGAACGGCGGTGGCCTCCCGATCGGCGCAGGAGAGATCGGACCATACTAGGACCATTGCGATACAACGGGCTAGCCCAACGATAATCAGGCCGGTTCGCAGCTCTGGCTGATCGGCAAGAAATATCCACGCCAGGGTGAACATCAATGCAGGCCCCACCAGCCAATTCAACACAATCGATACCACCATCAACCGGCCATCGGCAGCAATATCTCGGGTCTTTTCATAGCGGACTTTAGCCAGCGGCGGATACATCATAACTAGCAGGCCCAGCGCGATTGGAAGAGAAATACCGCCAACCTCTAGAGCAGACAGTGCTTCTCCAATGCCTGGCAGGAAGTGTCCGATCAATAGCCCCACAGCCATGGCCATGATGATCCAAACGGGAAGGAATCTATCGAGAAATGACAACTTTGGGCGTTGCGTAACGGCCATGGCTCTCCTTGTGCGACGAGGAATTCAACTTTCGAGCAGTACTTTAGTCACCCATATTGATACTCGTCAATATAACGGAGTGGGAGGCAGACTCCTTATACTGTGTACATGGACTCCTCCCCTAGCAATGCCGATAACACCCCGGATGCACAGTGCTGTTCCCTGAGCAGTGGCCCGCTCAGCCAGGGCGACTCCCTCCGCTTTTCCCAGCAATTTAAGGTACTTGCCGACCCAGCCCGCCTGCGCCTGCTATCCGTATTGTGCGACGAGGGCTGCGGCCCAATGAGTGTTACGGAGTTAACCGCGCTTTCCGGCCTTAGCCAACCGACGGTTTCTCATCACCTCGGCAAGTTGAGGGAATCCGGTCTTTTAATCAAGCAACAATCGGGCCGTACCGTTACCCATCGAGTGCAAAAGGAAGCCTTCCGCACACTGCGCCAGTTACTCTCCTTCGATTAGGAGAACTCCAGTCCTAGTCTGCGAAGTAAATGACTTCGCGTGCTATATCCTCAGCAATGATCTGCCGCGTTAAGCACCTTCAGCCCCGAAACAAAACCCCTGCTCCAGTTCTGCTTCTCTACGTATTTGCGGCTTTGCCGTTTCAATACTTATTCAGGGTAGGGCCGGATTCTCGGCATGTGGCTCTCCGCCTAGGCTTATGAGTCAAGCAATAAATAAAGCCCGAGCCTACAGGCTCGGGCTGAATGATGCGCTAAGTGCGCAGAAGTTTAGAGGTTCGGGAACCAGATAGCGATTTCGCGCTCTGCGGACTCTGGGGAGTCAGAGCCGTGCACGATGTTCTCGCCAACGGTCAGAGCGAAGTCGCCGCGGATGGTGCCCGGGGTGGCCTTGGAAACTGGGTCGGTGCCGCCAGCCAGCTGGCGCCATGCTTCGATGGCGCGCTCGCCCTCAACAACACCAGCGATGAGCGGTGCGGAGGTGATGAACTCGACGAGGTCGCCGAAGAATGGCTTGTCCTTGTGCTCCTCGTAGTGCTTCTCCGCGGTCTCGCGGTCAGCAACGCGCAGGTCGAGCTCGGCCAGCTTCAGGCCCTTGCGCTCGATGCGGGAGATGATTTCGCCTACGTGGCCGTTCTTTACGCCGTCCGGCTTGATGAGAATCAGTGTACGTTCAGTCATGTCCCACACTGTACCGAAACCGCACGCATGCGTCGCGCGCTGGGGTATTCCTTTGGGGTAAAAGTGTGGGGGTCCAAGGCTATGCGAGTTGTTTGACTATCTCTTCGGCGCGCTCCTGGGAGGTGCCCCTGAACCACAGGCGTACCTGGCCTACTGCGGCACCGAACTGGCCATTAGCCAGCAGGCGTTGCAGCTCCGCGCGCTGTTCCTTATCCAAATCCTCGAAGGTGGCTTCTTTGGCCGGCTCGAAGTTGCTCCGCAGGGCCAAAACCAGAAAAACGCCGCCAATGATGAGGGCGACTAGCGGTAGCCATGGCGTTCCCGTAGCGGCGCGGGCTACCACCGCGGCAATGCAGGCGAGTGCGGCAAGGACGAGATAGAGATTGCGCATGGGCGCTAGTCTATCGCGTCTGCCCCACCCGCCGGAGGTATCGAGCCTATTTCTCGTTGAGGTGCTGCGTGGTGAGGTATCCGCGCTTCATGCGGGCAATGAGGTTGCTGCGCAGGTAGACGGCCAGCAGCCACTCCATGCCAAAGATGATGAAGATGGCGGCCACGGCCCAGTGGACCATAAAGCCCACAATGACGCACAACAACTGCGCCCATACAATGACAGACAGCGCCCACTTCTTATTCATGAACGCGATCATCACGAGGTGGAATACCACTGCGGCGATGACAAAGCCGTAGTTGAAGGGGGTCCACAAGGTACCGTCATAGAGCTTGTAGAGCATCGGCAGCGCGAAGGATAGGGCGAGCGCCTCCATGGTCAGGGAGCTGGCAATGACCATCCCGTTGAAGCTTTTCAGTGGGTCCTTGACTGGGGCTTGGCCCATGCCGAGGGGGCCGATCTCGCTTTCCGGGATCTGTTCTTCGCGGCCACGGGCGCGGGTGCGGCGGGGCGGGCGAGGCTGGTGCTCTCCGCGCGGGTGGTGATTGTCGCGGCTCATGCGGGTTCCTTTCCAAACATCGCGCGGGCATCACCAGCGGTGACGACCGAGCCGGTGATGATGATGCCGGAGCCGGACTGGACCTCGGCGTCCTCGGCAAGCTCCACGGCCTGGGCATAGGCGCCCGGCAGGTTATCGGCTACGTGCACGCGCTCCTCGCCAAAGATATCGCGGGCGGTCTCTGCCAAGTCGTAGGCATCGAGGGCGCGCGGCGAGGAGTTTTGGGTGATGACTACCTCGGTGAGGTAAGGCTCGAGTGCGGTGAGGATGCCGGTGGCGTCCTTATCCGCGAAGATCGAGAGCACACCGATGAGGCGGGCGAAGTCGAAATCGCGGTCCAGCGCCGCGCCGAGAGCCTTGGCGCCGTGGGGGTTATGGGCGGCGTCAATGAACGTCGTTGGCGAGGTGCGCACGCGCTCCAGGCGGCCGGGCGAAATCGCTTGGGCAAAACCATTGCGCACGGTCGCAACATCCAGCGGGTGGCCGGCCGAGGCACCGAAGAATGCCTCCACCGCGGCAAGGGCCACAGCGGCATTTTTGGCCTGGTGCTCGCCGTGCAGGGGGAGGAAAATATCCTCGTACAGGCCGCCAAGGCCCTGGATATTAACCTGTTGGCCACCGACGGCGATGCGGGACTCGAGGGCGGCAAACTCAGAACCGGAGCGGGCCACGCCCGCCTCCACATCCACGGCCTGCTGCAGGATAACCCGCATTGCTTCCGAGTCCTGTTCGGCGATGACCACGATATTTTCATTCGGGGTCAGCGGGTCATCGGCATCCTCACGCGGTTTGATAATGCCTGCCTTTTCACCGGCAATCTCTGCGAGAGTGTCGCCCAGGTAATCCGTGTGGTCCAAGCCCACCGGAGTAATGACGGAGACATCCGCGTTGACCACGTTGGTGGCATCCCACCGGCCGCCGAGGCCGACTTCAACAACGGCGACGTCCACGGGGGCGTCGGCAAACGCGGCATAGGACAAGCCGACAAGGACCTCGAACTTGGACATGGGAGCGTCCGACTGGGCATCGACCATCTCCACAAAAGGCTTGATCTCGTGCCAGATGCGCACATAATCGCGCGGGTGGATAGGCTGGCCATCGATGCCGATGCGCTCCGTGACGCGCTGCAGGTGCGGGCTGGTGACAAGGCCGACGCGGCGGTGGAAGGCGCGCAGGAGCGAATCCACCATGCGTGCGGTAGAGGACTTGCCGTTGGTGCCGGCAATGTGGATGACATCGAAAGAACGCTCAGGGTGGCCAAGCAGATCCATGAGCATCTCGATGCGGTCGAGGGAAGGCTCAATCTTGGTTTCCGGCCAGCGCTCATTGAGCTCTTCTTCTACCTCCGCTAGGGCGCGCAGCTCTTCGGCCGACACCTCTTGCGGTGCGGCCTCGTTGTACTCGTCCTCGCTGCCCATGCCCAAGTTGAGCGTCAGGCCGGACTCGGTGATTTCCACCGGGCCACCGTCGGTGCCTTCTTTGAGGGCATCGACGATTTCGAAGTCCTCAGTCTCCTTGTCCTTGTCCGCCACTACTTCAGGCCCTCCAAACGGCTGGTGATGCGCTCGACCTCTTCGCGGGCGACCTGCTGGCGCTCCTTGATCTTATTGACCACTTCTTCCGGCGCCTTGGACAAGAAGTTCTCGTTGCCCAGCTTCTTGCCGGTCTGCTCCAGTTCCTTATTGGCCTTGGCCAGGTCCTTCTCCAGGCGCTTGCGCTCGGCTTCTACATCCACCGCGCCGTGGGTATCCAGGGTGACCTCCACGGTGGCCTGGGAAAGGCGCACCTCGATGGAGGCGGAAGGATCGAAATCCTCGCCTGGGGCGGTGGTATTAGCCAGGTTGCGCACCAGTTCCTCTTGGCCGGCTAGATCCGCTGCGGCGAAGTCGAGGCGGCCCGGTACCTTTTGGGAAGGCTTTACACCCTGGTCAGAGCGGAAGCGGCGCAGCTCGGTGATGAGTTTATCGGCATCTTCAATGCGGCGGGCGGCCACCTCGTCCTTGGTGGCGCCACCATTGGTATCGGCAACGGTAGGCCACGGTGCCACGACGATGGACTCGCCGCCGGTCAAGGCCTTCCAGAGCACCTCGGTGACGAAAGGCATGGTCGGGTGCAGCAGGCGCAATACGACGTCTAGCACGCGGCCCAGCACAATCTGGGTATTGCGGCCCTGCTCGCTCATACCATCGCGCGGGATCTGTGTCTTGGCAATCTCCAAGTACCAGTCACATAGCTCGTCCCAGGTGAAGTGGTAGAGCAGCTCGTTGGCCTTGGCAAATTGGTAGTCATCCAGGTAGGCATCCACCTTGGCGCGAATCTCTTCGGCGCGGTCGAGGATCCAGCGGTCGGCGTCGCTAAGCTCCTCGCGGTTCGGCAGCGCAGCCACACCCGCGCCATTCATGAGCGCGAACTTGGTGGCGTTGAACAACTTGGTGGCAAAGTTGCGGGCGGCAGCAGCGGCGTCGGATCCCAACGGCAAATCGACGCCCGGGTTGGCGCCGCGCGCCAGGGTAAAGCGCAGTGCGTCCGCGCCGTAATCGCGTACCCAATCCATCGGGTCAATACCATTGCCCAAGGACTTGGACATCTTGCGGCCCTGCTCATCGCGCACCAAGCCGTGCAGATAGAGATCCTTGAACGGCACCTGCGGGCGGCATTCTGCGCCCTCACCCAAAAGCTCTGGGGTGTGGGTGCCGGCAAAGGTACCGAACATCATCATGCGGGCTACCCAGAAGAATAAGATGTCATAGGCCGTAACCAGCACGTTGGTGGGATAGAACTTCTCTAGATCCGGGGTCTTTTCCGGCCACCCCAGGGTGGAAAATGGCCACAGCGCGGAGGAGAACCAGGTATCCAGCACGTCCGGATCCTGCTCGTATCCTGCCGGTGGCTCCTCATCAGGGCCAACACAGACGATGTCTCGCTGGCCGTCCTCGCCTTCTGGCCCGTACCAGATAGGAATGCGGTGGCCCCACCACAGCTGGCGGGAGATGCACCAATCGTGCATGTCATCGACCCACTCGAAGTAGCGCGGCTCGAGCGACTGCGGGTGCAGGGTGGTATCGCCCTCGCGCACGGCGTCGCCAGAGGCCTTGGCCATCTTGGCTACGTCCACGAACCACTGCAGGGACAGGCGCGGCTCGATGGGCTCGCCGGAGCGCTCCGAGTGGCCCACGGAGTGGACGTACGGGCGGATTTCCTTAACAATGCGGCCCTGCTCGCGCAGTGCTTCCCGGATCTCCACGCGGGCTTCCTCGCGGGTCAGGCCGTCGAAGCGGGTGCCGGTATTCGCAATGTGGCCGGTGGTATCGATGACCGTGGGCATATCCAAGTCATGGCGGGTGCCCATCGCGTAGTCATTCGGGTCGTGCGCCGGGGTGATCTTCACCGCGCCGGTACCGAATTCCATGTCCACGTAATCATCGGCGATGATCTTGAGCGTCAGGTCATCGCGGAACGGGTGCGACAGCTCCTTGCCCACCAAGTCGGCATAGCGCTCATCGTCTGGGTGTACGGCGATAGCGACGTCGCCCAGCATGGTTTCCACACGGGTGGTGGCCACGATGAGGTGCGGTTCATCGTCATTGAGCGAGCCATAGCGGATAGACACCAGCTCGCCCTCGACGTCCTTGTAGACAACCTCGATATCAGAAACGGCGGTCTCTAGCACCGGCGACCAGTTCACCAGGCGGTTGGCCTGGTAGATCATGCCCTCATCATAGAGGTTCTTAAAGATGGTCTGGACGGCGCGGGAGAGGCCATCATCCAAGGTGAACCGCTCGCGGGACCAGTCCACGGAGTCACCGATGGCGCGCATCTGGTTCTGGATGGTGCCGCCGTACTGCTCCTTCCACTCCCAGACCTTGTCAATGAATTCTTCGCGCTCATAGTCCCAGCGCTTCTTGCCCTCGGTCTCCTTGAGCTTGGCCTCGACCTTGGTCTGGGTGGCAATGCCGGCGTGATCGGCACCGGGCAGCCACAGGGTGGCGTAGCCCTGCATGCGCTTGCGGCGGATAATGGAATCAATCAGCGTGTGGTCCAAGGCGTGGCCCATGTGCAGCTGGCCGGTCACATTTGGCGGCGGCAGCACGATGGAATAAGGCTCGGCCTCCGAATTCGCATCCGGGGTGAAGTAGCCCTTTTCTACCCAGCCCTCATAGAGGTCCTTCTCTACGGCCTGCGGCTCCCACGACTTGGGCAGCGCATCGGCGCGGTTGGTACCAACTAATTGCTCATTATTTTGCTCAGTCACCTGGCCGATTCTACCTTGCACGTCAACCAGCTCAGCCAGGCAGGGTGCGCACCGAGTATGTGGTGCGCACCGAGCAGGTTCTAGAGCAGGTCCGCCACGGCCTTGCGCTCCTCGCGCAGCTCGGCCACAGAGGCCTCGATGCGCTCTTTTTGGAACTCGCTAAGCTCCAGTCCCTGCACAATCTCCCACTGGCCGTTGCGGCTGACCGTGGGGAATCCGCAAATAAGGCCCTTGTCGACGCCGTAGGATCCGTCCGATGGCACCGCCGCAGTGCGCCAGTCCTCGGTGCCATGAATCCAGTCATGCATGTGGTCCACGGCTGCCGACGCCGCCGAAGCGGCCGAGGAGCTGCCGCGTACCTCAATAATCTCCGCACCGCGCTTGGCCACCTTGGGGATCATTTCCTCGCGGTACCATTCCTGGTCCACCTCCGCGTTGGAGTAGGTGATATCCGGGAACTGGCTGGCGGAGTGGTTGCCCCAGACCGCCACTTTGGTGAAATCGGTGGTGGACTTGCCCGTCTTTAGCGCGAGCTGGCTCAGGGTGCGGTTGTGGTCCAGGCGCATGAGGGCAGTGAACTGGGAATCATCCAAATCGGGAGCATTATTCGCCGCGATGCGGGCATTGGTATTAGCCGGGTTGCCCACCACGAGCACACGGACATCGCGCGCGGCGTAGTCATTGATGGCCTTGCCTTGCTTGGTGAAGATGGCGCCATTAGCCTCCAGCAGGTCGGCGCGCTCCATTCCCTTACTGCGCGGGCGAGCGCCGACAAGGAAGGCGGCCGAGGTGTTTTCAAAGGCTTCCTTAAGACCATCAGTAACCGTAATGGAGTTAACCAACGGCAGGGCGGAGTCGTTGAGCTCCATGGCTACGCCTTGGGCCTTATCCACCGCAGCGGGAATTTCCAGCAATGCTAGGTCTACCGGGGTGTCTTTTCCGTACACATCGCCGGCAGCGATGCGCCACAGCAGCGAATACGCGATGTTGCCGGCGGCGCCGGTGACAGTGATCTTGACGGGCTGAGTCATGATGTAAAAGCCTCCTCAATCAGGGCTGCGACAATGTAATTCATCCCCGAGCTTAGCCCCACCGCCAGCCTCCGCGCTGTGAATCTGGCCCCCTCTTTTGGAGGGAAAATCTAGGGCACTTGCGTTAAATTACCCCCATTCACCTCCAAATTAGCGCCCCCAATGGGCCAGATACTCCCGCACGGGGTGATTAATCGGGCATGATAGGAAAAGGAAATGCGGGACACTCCCCCACGCTGCACACCCAGAATGCAGAGGGATTGCCAACTCCCGCACTATTAGACATCAGTTCACCGCGCCACCGCCGCGCCGCAAGGATTAAGGACTTACGCAATGAGCACTGAGAATACTGACCCACTGCAGGCTGCAGACCAGGCGGATTCTCCTCACGCTGCCCACGCGGAATCCGTCAGCATTGACTCCGTGGTGGACGTTGCGATCAAGCAGTTTTCCCGTTTTGGCTTTACAGAAACCAAGCTAGAGACCATCGCCCAAGAATCCGGCATGTCCAAGCGCATGATTCATTACCACTTTGGCGATAAGAAGGGCTTGTACCTGCGTGCGCTGAGCACCGCCGCGCAGCGCCTTAATCCACCTGAGGATGCCCTGGAAATCGATACCGCAGTTCCGGTCGAAGGCGTGCGCAAGTTGGTGGATTGGCTCTTCCGCGAGCGCGTAGCCAACCCGGAGGCCATTCGCATGCTGGTATGGGAAACTAACCAGCAGATTGTGGACCCGGCACAGCAGGCTATTGCCGACGTCGCCGGGGTAGCCCTCCACCTTGACCGCCTGCTGCTCTTGGGCCAAGACGCCGGCGCCTTCCGCCCCGGCATTTCCGCCAATGACATCTTCACCCTGATTTCCTCGTTGACGGTTTACCGCGTGACAAACCAGGTGATGGTGGAAAACATGCTGGGCGTGAACTTCAATACCCAAGAAAATATCGACGGCATGCATAGGCTCACCGTCGATGCTGTGCTGGCGTTTTTGACCGCCAATATTCCGGACTCAGGCCACGAGTCCTACCTCACCTCGTCCTCGTTCGATACCAAGGAAGGCGACGAGGCCTCCCCGCAGGATATCTACAACGAGGAGTAATAGCGCCGGCTTAAGCGGATTCCTTTGCCTCATCCTTATAGCTAAACTGCGGCTCCGCTCCCTCGGTCACGCACTCCGACGTGATGTGTACCGTGGCAATATCCTCGCGGTCTGGCAGGTCGTACATGACTGGGACCAAAAGCTCTTCCATGATGGCGCGCAGGCCACGCGCACCCGTCTTGCGCTCCAAGGCGAGCTCCGCGATGGCATCCAATGCCGCTGGCTCGATGTCCAATTCGCAGTCATCCATCTCAAAGAGGCGGCTGTACTGCTTAACCAGGGAGTTCTTGGGCTCGGTGAGCACCTTGACCAAAGATTCACGGTCCAGGTTATCCACCGTGGCCACGACCGGCAGGCGGCCGATGAACTCTGGAATAAGACCGAACTTCACTAGGTCCTCAGGCCGTACCTGGGAGAAGAGATCGACCTTTTCGCGCTCGTCCTTGGTATCCAGGTTGGCTCCAAAACCCACGCCCTTCTTGCCCACGCGATCCGCAATGACCTGATCCAGGCCCGCGAATGCGCCGGCCACGATGAACAAAATATTGGAGGTATCCAGCTGGATAAACTCCTGATTCGGGTGCTTGCGGCCGCCTTGCGGCGGGATGGCCGCCACGGTGCCTTCCAGGATCTTCAGCAGCGCCTGCTGCACGCCCTCACCGGAGACGTCGCGGGTAATGGACGGGTTCTCCGACTTACGGGAAATCTTGTCCACCTCATCGACGTAGATGATGCCGCGCTGGGCACGCTCCACGTCAAAGTCCGCGGCCTGCAGCAGCTTCAGGAGGATATTTTCCACGTCTTCGCCTACGTAGCCGGCCTCGGTGAGGCTGGTGGCATCGGCAATGGCAAAGGGGACATCGAGAAGCCGGGCCAAGGTCTGCGCCAGGTAGGTCTTACCGGAACCGGTGGGGCCCAGCATCAAGATATTGGACTTAGAGATCTCCACCTCATCGCCCTCGGCCTTCTTGCGGCGGGCCTCCAACGCGGCCGACTCTTCGGCCTTGATGCGCTTGTAGTGGTTATAGACCGCCACAGACAGCACACGCTTGGCCTTGTCTTGGCCAATGACATATTTGTCTAGGAAGGCGGAAATCTGCGAGGGTCGAGGCAGGCGCACCTCTGCATCAGAGGATTCTTGCGCCTGCTCTTGGCCCAGTTCCTCTTCGATGATCTCATTGCATAGCTCGATGCACTCGTCGCAGATGTAGACACCGCCGCCGGCGATGAGCTTTTTCACCTGCTTCTGACTCTTGCCACAAAAGGAACACTTGAGCAGGTCAGCGCTTTCTTGCATACGTGCCATTAAGTTCTTTCACACTCGCTTTTCGTACCGCTATTCACAGTTGGAAGGATGATTCTACCCTTCCGAGCGGCTTAATCTTCATCTGTTTCTACCTTAGTAAATCAACCCGACAGGCCCTTCATTCATTCCCTCCCGCGTGGCGAATTTCCCAGGCCTTTCCTGCTCTTGCGGCCTAAACTAGAAGGTGAAATCACCCTCATCCCACCCCTTTTAGGAACAGGAGCATCATGTTCGATCTCACAGGCCGGGTAGCCGTTGTCACCGGCGGCGCCTCCGGCATTGGCCGCGGCATTGTCGCCGCGCTGCGAGAGGCCGGCGCCACCGTTGTCATCGCCGATATCGACCTAGACCACGCCACCGCTACCGCTAAGGAGTTGGGTGCCAGCGCCATTCGCGTGGACGTCACCGACCGCACTTCGGTTAAGGACATGTACCGCCAGGTCACTGCCGAGCACGGCGGCTTCGACATTGTGTGCTCCAATGCTGGCGTCTTTCCCAACTGCCCGCTGGCAGAGATGACCGATGATAAGTGGGAGGCGATGTTTGCCATCAACACCCACGGCACTTTCAAGGTGGTCCAAGAGGCGCTCCCCTACCTCAAGCAACGCCGCTATGGACGAATCGTCATCACCACATCTATCACCGGCTCGCACACGGGCTTTCCCGGTTGGGCCCACTACGGCGCTTCCAAGGCCGCGCAACAAGGCTTTATGCGTTCGGCCGCGCTCGAAGTGGCCCGCGATGGCATCACCATCAACGGCGTTCTCCCAGGCAATATCCTCACCGAGGGCCTCGAGGCCCAAGGCCAGGAGTACCTCGATCAAATGACGCGCTCGGTACCGCTGCACCGCCTGGGCACCCCACGCGATATTGGCAACGCAGCGGCCTTCCTGGCTTCGGAAGAGGCAGGCTATATCACCGGCCAAACCCTTATTATCGATGGTGGCCAGCTCCTGCCCGAAACCCCTGAGGCCATCCTGCCGCCGCGCGATTAGCCGCGCTTACCGACGCCCCCGTGTGCCCCACGCAGCACAAAGCCCCCTGCTACACAGTGTGCGGCAAGGGGCCTCGTGGGGATTTCATTCAGGTGCTGCTTACTGCAGCCAATCGAAGTCGAGCAGGAAAAGTTCTGCATCGAGCATCTCGTGTTCATCCGGAGCATGACCGGTGACGGTTTCTAGTGCCTCTGCTACGTCCTTGGTAGTAGCAGGGGTCTTATCAGCGTCAAGCAGGGTTTCTGCCACCAAAGCGCGAACCGGAGCTTCTGAAACGGTGTCCAAGCCGGTTCCAGTGGTGGAGCCCTTGAACGCATCAGCGATGCCGTCCATCAAAGTACGCATCTTGTTCATTTCTCACACCTCCATGTGGCTTTCTCTCTGTTTGATAGAGAAGAATATACGCGGCACACTTCCACTAAGCAACCCCTAGGTCGCTTAAAGTTAACCTTTTGTTAACTTTAGAAAAGTGTGCTGCGCATCACACGGAAGGTTTACCCTCGGGCAGGAGGATTCTTTATAGGTCACCGAACGGCGTAAAGCCGAAGTAGTGGTCCAGCGTATCGCGAGCAATCCACATGATGGCCACGAGAATGACTACGGCCAACACCGCATAGACGGTCCAGCCCAGTACCTTCATCTGCGTACTTGCCGGAGTATCGCCCACGACAACGCCGTTGTCGTCACGAATTGGGTCACCGGTCATGCACCGCATGCCCAGAGAGAACAGGAGCGGAATGCCAGCGCCGAAGACCAGCGCCAAGCCTGCAACGTGAATGAGGGACTGGAAGATTTCTGCAGCAGTCATGGTTTAGCGCTCCTCTTGAGCAGTAGACGGCGCGGAGGCATCCTCCGCCTTGGTTGCGGACACTGGTGCGGCGCCGGCAGCAACTGGCTCCTTGCGGTCAGAGCCCGCACCCATGGAGGAATCCACGGACTCGGAGTTTGGATCCCAGTCGTTGTTGACGTTGGAAGCATCCACCGGGTTCATGCGGGAGCGGATAACGATGAGTGCGGCCATTGCCAGCAGCAAGACGAAGTCCACGATGGCGCCGGTTGCTACGTTGGTAAAGGAGGAGACGCCGTGTGCCAACCACCAGGTAGCAAAGCCCACGAACGCAGCGCACGGCAAGGTGATGAGCCATGCGGACACCATGCGCATGGCCACACCCCAGCGAACCTCAGCACCGCGACGGCCCAGGCCGGTACCCAAAATGGAACCGGTGGACACGTGGGTAGTGGACAGCGCCATACCACCGGTAGCAGAAGTCAAGATGATCGCTGCGGAGGTAGCTTCAGCAGCCATACCCTGCGGGGACTCAATCTCCACCAGACCCTTGCCCAGGGTGCGGATAACGCGCCAGCCGCCGGACAAAGTGCCGGCCGCGATAGCCACAGCACAAGAAACGATAACCCAGGTAGGAATGCGGGCGTCAGCAACCGCATGCCCAGAAGCAACCAATGCCAGGAAGATAACACCCATGGTCTTCTGCGCATCGCCAGCGCCGTGCGCCAGGGACACCAAGCAAGCGGTAACAATCTGACCGTGGCGGAAGTGCTCGTTCTTCGCCTTATTCGGGATGGTGTTGGTAACCCAGTAGATAAGGAACGTGGCACACGCCGAAACCAGCGCCGCGATAATCGGCGAGGCAACGGCCGGGATAATAATCTTGCCGGCAATGGAAGACCACTCCACGCCAGTCGAGCCCATCGCAGCGAAGGCGGCACCAATAAGGCCACCGAACAAGGCGTGGGAGGAACTGGACGGCATACCCAGCAACCAGGTGAACAGGTTCCAGATGATGCCGCCGATAAGGCCGGTGAAGACGACCATCAAAAGCGCCTGGCCATCGGTGTCAGCGGCGGCGCCAGACAGGTCGTAGGAATCAAGGTTAACGATGCCCTTTGCCACGGTCGCAGCAACGTTGACCGAAAGGAAAGCACCGACAAGGTTGAGGACTGCGGAGATTGCCACCGCAGTAAAAGGCTTCAAAGCACCGGTGGCAATGGACGTAGCCATCGCGTTGGCAGTGTCATGAAATCCGTTCGTAAAGTCAAAGGCAAGGGCGGTTACCACCACAATGCCGAGGATAATCAGAGTCGCTGTCACAGCGTTGGCCCCTTGGAAAGAAAACAGATGAACACGGTACGCATCTACGGCGCCTTCACGCGTCGCGGACGAATGCAGAATACTCCTGCGCGAAACTACAGACAATTGCTTTTCTTTAATGTTTTCTTTGGTCAACCTTTAATTAACCTACCCGAGGGCAGAATTGTCGCCTTGAAAGCTCAGAATAGATAGATTTTCCCAGCTCATACCGAGCAATCCCCTCAGCCCGACCGGTCAGCCCAAGTGATGAAAACCACTAAGGGAGGTATACCACCATGGAGCCGGTATACCTCCCATTCAAGGGCGCTTTTGAACCTCCTAACGGAAGGTGGAAAATTTCTTTACCACCCAGCGGCTGAGAACAAGCAGAATGCCGCCCAGCACGATGGACGCAACGCCAAGGGAGATAAAGAAGGTGTTTTCCGCGCCCGCATCGTCTGGGGTATAAAAGCCAGCCAAGGAACCAGCCAGCGACGTACCCATAGCGACCGCCATCATCCATACCGCCATCATACGGGACGGGAACGCTACCGGCGCCACCTTGGTAGCTAGGGCATTGCCCACCGGCGATAGGAGAAGCTCCGCCATGGTGAAAAGGAAGAGGATGAAGATGATGGCATACATCGGAGTGGAGTTCGCTTCCCCGCCCGAGAAAGGAAGGAAGAAGAACAGGGAGATGCCGATGACGATATTGGCAACACCAAACTTCACCGGGGTGGACCACTGCCTATCTCCTAGCTTCGTCCACATCGTCGCAAAGACTGCAGAGAAAATAACAATAAAAATCGGATTAATGGACTGCACCAGTGATGGAGGGATTTCCCAACCAAACATGTGACGGTCCAAGCGCACATCCGAATAAATCGTCATCACGGTGAACTGCTGCTGGAAGATGCCGAAGAACAACACGCCGGAAACGAACATCGGGATGAAGCCGAGCAGGCGGTTCTTTTCCTCGCGGGTCACCAGCTTCGAGGTATACATCTGAACCCACAGATAAATTGCAGCTACAAGAGCCACCGCGGTAACAATATTGGACAACCAATCAACCTGAATGGCTCCGGTAGCCAATGCTCCCACCATGACCACGACAACGGCAGCAACTGCCACCACGCCCATAAGTAGCTGCTTGGGGCTAGCCGGGTTTGGTACCTCGTGTCCCGCGTCCTTAATTGTGGTCTTGCGCATTACGGAGTACTGAATCAGGCCGAGCGCCATGCCAATCGCCGCGATACCGAAGCCCCAGTGGAAACCCTGCCAGCCCCACAGGGCAGTGGTGAGCAGTGGACCAACGAGAGCGCCGATATTAACGCCCATATAAAAGATGGAGAAGCCACCATCGCGGCGCGGATCATCGCGACTGTACATGGCACCAAGCACGACCTGCGCGGTGGTCTTAACACCGCCGGAGCCGATGGCGATAAGGACGAGGCCAATGGCCAAACCAGTTATTGCGGGAATAAACGCCAAAGCAATGTGGCCAAGCATCACCATGCTGGCCGAGTAAAACAGTGTGCGTTCTGCACCCAAGACTCGGTCAGCAACAAGAGAAGCCAACAAGCAGGCCATGTAGACCAAGCCACCGTAGGCTCCCACGATAGACGTTGCGTCCGCCCGGTCTAGGCCGAGGCCACCATCGGTAGTGGCGTAATACATGTACAGCAAGACAAGGGCTTGCATGCCATAGAAGCTAAAGCGCTCCCACATTTCCACGCCGAAGAGGTTGGCCAATCCCCAAGGGTGCCCAAAGAATGTGCGTTCGCCGCTCTGCGGCGTGGGCGCAGCGGCCTGAGCTGCCGCGTCGGATGTGTGTTTCTCCATAAAAATATATGACCACTTAGAGGTCTAAATCACAAATCGACCATTATAGGTTTAGTGTCGCACGATAGAAATTAACCTAACGACCTGCAGATATTGCGCAGAGAGACTTACCCCATTCGGGTGCAGCAAGAATTACCGGGCATTGCCCCTTCCCTGCCCCACAATGCTGAAAGCCCCTGCCTCACAACCGGAACTCGGTTGAGCGGCAGGGGCTACCTAGAATGAGTTATTCCAAATTAAGCGTTGAGCTTGCGGTAATCAAAGACCGTATCGATGATGCCGTATTCAACGGCTTCCTGAGCGGTCAGAATCTTATCGCGATCCGTATCAATGCGGATCTGCTCAGCGGTACGACCGGTGTGCTCAGACAGGGTGGTTTCCATCAGCTTGCGCATGCGCTCAATCTCGGCGGCCTGGATCTCTAGATCAGAAACCTGACCCTGAGTACCCTGAGTTGCCGGCTGGTGAATGAGCACGCGGGAGTTCGGCAAAGCTGCACGCTTGCCCGGAGCACCGGCGGCAAGCAGCACAGCTGCCGCCGAAGCGGCCTGGCCCAAGCACACGGTCTGCACGTCCGGGCGGACGTAGCGCATGGTGTCATAGATGGCCATCAGCGCGGTAAAGGAGCCGCCCGGGGAGTTGATGTACATCGTGATATCGCGGTCTGGGTCCTGGGACTCCAGGACCAGCAGCTGCGCCATGATGTCGTTAGCGGAGGTGTCATCGACCTGGGTACCCAGGAAGATGATGCGCTCCTCAAACAGCTTGGAGTACGGGTTGGTTTCCTTAGTGCCCTGTGCGGACTGCTCAATGAAGGACGGCAGAACGTAGCGGGAACTTGGCATCTGGGACTGATTCATAGTGATTTTCTCCTTATTCCCTAGTTGCTCAGCGGGCCGTTGACGGACTCAATGACGTGGTCAACAATGCCGTAGTCCTTGGCCTGCTGTGCGGTCATCCAACGGTCACGGTCGGAGTCCTTGGTGATCTGCTCAAAGGTCTGGCCGGTGTGCTCGGCAATGAGCTCCGCCATCTCCCGCTTGGTCTGAGCAAATTGCTCAGCCTGGATGGCGATGTCCGCAGCGGTACCACCGACACCAGCGGAAGGCTGGTGCATCATAATGCGCGCGTGCGGCAGAGCGTAGCGCTTGCCCTTGGTGCCGCCGGAAAGCAGGAACTGACCCATGGAGGCAGCCAGGCCCATGCCGTACGTGGCAATATCGCACGGCGAGTACTTCATGGTGTCATAAATAGCCATGCCCGCAGTGACAGAGCCACCCGGGGAGTTGATGTAGAGCGAAATGTCGCGAGTGGGGTCCTCGGCGGACAGCAGGAGGATCTGGGCGCACAGCTTGTTCGCAATCTCATCATCGACCTGGGTTCCCAGGAAGATAATGCGCTCGCGCAACAGGCGCTCGTACACGCTATCGCTCAGATTCATACCCGTAGACGACGAGTTCATTGAAATCTTCTCAGACATTAGTGGTTCTCCTTCAAGTGAAGAATGCTTTAACTGGCCCCACCTTACCGGCATTCCTCTCAAACTTGGCCTCTGTTCGCTATGAGCGTTGGGCCACAGCGCCAAAGGCGCACACGGAAGCTGGGTTAACATTTACTCATGTCTGTTTCCGAGCTGTCCACCAGTACCCAGAACTATTTGAAAGCTATCTGGGGGCTAAAGGAATGGTCATCCGAGCCCGTTACCGCCACACTTATAGCGAAACAGCTGGGACTCAAGCTCTCCTCGGTTTCCGATGCAGTGCGCAAAATGGCGAAGCAAGGGCTCGTGTCACACACGCCCTATGGCTCTGTGGAGTTAACCGAACTTGGCAGGCAGTACGCATTGGCCATGGTGCGCCGTCACCGATTGCTTGAGTCTTTTTTGGTTCAAGCATTGGGCTACACCTGGGACGAAGTCCATAATGAAGCCGAAAATCTCGAACACGCGGTGTCTGACATGCTCATAGAACGTGTGGATAAGTTCCTTGATTACCCCACTAGGGATCCGCACGGCGATCCTATCCCTACGGTTGATGGACAGATCACCATCCCCAGTGCGCATCGCCTCACCGACAGCGGTGCACAATCGCAGGTGACCGTGGAACGCATTTCTGATTCCGACCCACAACTGCTGAAGTTCCTTGAAGAGCGCGGCATTGTCACTGGGGCTGTTCTTAGCACGCGCGAGGGAGCGTCCTTTTCAGATTCTCTCGAAATACAGGTGGCCGGCGGCACTCAGTGGGTAGTACTTGGACGCCCAGCTACCGACGCAGTGTTTGTAGCACACCACAACCTTTAGACATTCCCCTTTGCATTAATCCTGCTCTCACCTGCCCTTTTCAAAACTACGTTAGACCGTAGTTGCAACTACGGCATTGCGTAGTTAGTCTTTTCGAATATCACCTACCCCACTTATGGCTAAGGCCAGGATGAGCAGGATTGCCATGTCAGACTCACCAGATTTGGTGTACTTTTCCAGCGTTTCAGAGAACACGAAAAGATTCGTCGAACGCTTAGATAGACCCGCGGTGCGCATTCCACTGCGCCCCAAGAAAACCGGGATGATCCAGGTTTCACACCCGTACGTACTCATCGTTCCCACCTACGGCGGCGGCTCGCTCAAACGCGCAGTCCCCAAACAGGTCATCGACTTCCTCAATGACCCAATCAACCGCTCCTTTATCCGGGGCGTTATTACCTCAGGGAATACCAACTTCGGAAGTGCTTACTGCGTCGCCGGACGCATCATTTCCGCCAAGTGCCACGTACCGGAGCTGTATCACTTCGAGCTTCTCGGCACCCAGAAGGACATCGCCGCCGTAAAGCAGGGCCTTCAGAAGTTTTGGGAGCAGCAAAAGCAGCTAACGATGACACCCCATTAATCCCCCACAAGATGAAGAACACATCCGCATCACACAGATTGGAAAACACAATGTGGCCTCTTGATGCCACCCCCACACAGACTATTGGCGCTACGCCCCGCACCGCTTCAGCAGACAATGCCGGCGGTGTCGGCAAGCGCAAGAGCTACCACGCACTCAACGCGCAGCTGAACTTGTTCGACGCTTCTGGAAAAATCCAGTTTGACAAGGACATTCAGGCAGCACAAGACTATGTCACGCACCATGTCGCTCCCCGCATGCATCAGTTCGATTCCACCAAGCAACGCTTGGAATGGTTGGTTGATAACGAGTACTACGAGCGGGATTTCCTTGAGCTTTATGATGACGCCTTTCTGTGCGCCATGTACGACAGAGCACATCGAGTTAAGCATCAGTTCCGCACCTTCCTCGGCGCATTTAAGTTCTTCACTTCATATGCACTGAAAACCTTTGATGGCTCCCGATTCCTAGAAGGCTACGAAGAACGCGTCGCCACCACAGCTTTATACCTTGCACAGGGCGACGAAGAGCTCGCAGAAAAGCTGGTGGATGACATCATGACCGGACGCTTCCAGCCCGCCACCCCTACTTTTCTCAACGCAGGCAAAGCCCAGCGCGGCGAAATGGTCTCCTGCTTCCTCCTGCGAATCGAAGACAATTTGGAGAGCATTGGCCGCTGCGTGAACTCTGCACTGCAACTATCAAAGCGCGGTGGTGGAGTGGCCCTGTTGCTGAGCAATCTGCGCGAATCCGGAGCCCCGATCAAAAAGATTGAGAACCAGGCTTCCGGCGTAGTCCCAGTCATGAAGATTCTCGAAGATAGCTTCAGCTATGCCAACCAATTGGGCTCCCGGCAGGGCGCTGGAGCCGTCTACCTGCATGCGCACCATCCAGATATTCTTCGCTTCCTGGATACCAAGCGGGAAAATGCCGATGAGAAAGTCCGCATCAAGACTCTTTCGCTGGGGGTTGTTATTCCAGATATAACCTTCCGTCTGGCCAAAGAGAACAAGGATATGCATCTTTTTAGCCCGTATGACATCGCTCGCGAGTACGGCGTAGCCATGTCTGACATGTCCATCACCGAGTACTACGACGAGCTGGTTGCCAATCCGCGAATCTCTCACACGACCATTAAGGCCCGCGAGTTTTTCACCACGCTGGCTGAGCTTCAGTTTGAATCCGGATACCCCTACATCCTCTTTGAGGATACGGTCAACCGCGCTAATCCCCTCAAAGGACATATCAATATGTCCAACCTGTGTAGCGAAATCCTCCAGGTCAACACGCCATCGACCTACGGAGCTTCGGGTGACTACACCACCGTTGGCCAGGATATTTCCTGCAATCTAGGTTCGCTCAACATTGCGAAGGCTTTTGAATCGCCGGACTTCGGGGAGACCGTCGAAACCGCAGTGCGTGCCCTCACGAAGGTTTCAGACCTGACGAATATCGAAGCTGTTCCCTCCATCGCTCACGGAAATGCTTCCATGCATGCCATTGGTCTGGGCCAAATGAATCTCCACGGCTTCCTTGCTTCACAGCGTATTCCTTATGGCTGCGCCGAGGCACTGGACTTTACAAATATCTATTTCCTCACGGTGACCTACCATGCGCTCCGCGCATCCCATGCACTCGCGGTTGAAAAAGGTCAACGATTCACAGGCTTCGAAGAATCCACCTATGCCACTGGCGCCTACTTTGACAAATACATCGACCAAGACTGGGCGCCAGCCACTGAACACGTAAAACAGCTCTTCCACGAAGCAGGCGTGCAGATCCCTCAACGCGAGGATTGGCTACGGCTCAAGACTCAAGTGATGCAAGACGGCATCTACAACGCCTACTTGCAGGCAGTTCCACCCACTGGATCAATTTCCTACATCAATGACTCCACCGCGTCCATCCACCCAATTGCCTCCAAAATTGAAATACGCAAGGAAGGCCGCTTGGGGCGCGTGTACTACCCCGCGCCGGAAATGACCAACGACAACCTGGAGTATTTCGATGACTCCTACGCCGTGGGATACGAAAAAATCATCGACACCTACGCCATGGCCACCCAACACGTGGACCAAGGGCTTTCCCTGACCTTGTTCTTTACCGCTGATACCACCACGCGGGACATCAACAAGGCACAAATCTATGCCTGGAAAGCCGGAATCAAGACCCTCTACTACATCCGTTTACGCCAATCCGCGCTCCAAGGAACCGAGGTCGAAGGCTGCGTCTCCTGTGCTTTGTAGGAGCACGGTCCTCCCCCTTGTCCACAACCATTCACTCAGAAAGAAAGAAGCTATGTCGTCAACATCGAATAGTGCTGAACTAACCAGCATTTCCGTTACTCCGCCGAGCTACCGGCATGATCCTTCAGCCCGCATCCGCGCCATCAATTGGAACCGGGTGAGCGATGACAAGGATCTTGAAGTGTGGAACCGTCTAACCGCCAACTTTTGGTTGCCAGAGAAGGTCCCGCTTTCTAATGATCTCCCGGCGTGGCAGAAGATGACACCCGAGGAACGCAACCTCACCATGCGGGTGTTCACGGGACTCACCACCCTGGATACTGTCCAGGCCACCGTGGGTGAAATCTGTCAGATTCAAGATGCCCGCACCGAACACGAGGAGGCCGTGTATACCAACATCGCCTTCATGCAGTCAGTCCATGCCCGTTCATACTCTTCAGTGTTTTCTACCCTGAGCAGTACAAAGGAAATTGATGAAGCATACCGCTGGGCGGTGAATAACGACCTTCTCCAGGCACGCGCCAAGAAAGTTCTCGCGCACTATTTTGGGCCGGATCCACTCAAACGCAAGGTGTCATCGACGTTGCTTTCCTCGCTGCTTCTCTACGCGGGTTTCTATCTTCCCTTGCACTTTTCTGTCCACGCCACCCTGACAAATACGGCAGACATGATCCGCCTCATTCTGCGTGACAAGGCAGTGCACGGCTACTACTCGGGTTACAAATATCAGCGCGGTCTGGAATCCACGACCCCGCTACGGCAGAAGGAGATGCATGATTTCACCATTTCTTTGCTCGAAGAGCTTTATGCACTAGAGCTGGACTATTCCGGCGAGCTATATGAGCCTTTGGGACTCATGGATGATGTAGCCGTGTTCGTTCGCTATAACGCCAATAAGGCACTCATGAATTTGGGCTACCCGGATTATTTCCCGCCCGAAGAAACGGAAGTGAACCCAGAAATCCTCGCGGCCCTAGCCCCCGGAGCAGATGAGAACCATGACTTCTTCTCCGGATCTGGTTCCTCCTATGTCATTGGTACTGCTGAAGAAACGAGTGATGATGACTGGGATTTCTAAACCTTTTCCGCGACCGGACCAAGGAAGCTGGCTTGAGACCATCGCGCTGTTTGAAGCCATCCGCGAAGGAAACCAACCCGCAGCCATGCGGCTGTTGAATGCATCCGCCGCACGAGAGGCCGTCCTCGGGGGGCTTCTAGGACTCATCGAACTGTACTTCCGCCATGAAGAAGGAGACAAAGTAGATGGCTTCCTCACCGCCGCCCACGCTGCCGGCCCACCACCGGCCTTTGGCTGCAAGCCTTTTCTCCCTTGACCACGTCTCCCTACACCCAACTAAGAAAGAAGGTTTACCATGACCACCCCACGTATCAGCGTTATCGTCGGCAGCCTGCGCCGAGAGTCATTTGCCCGCAAGATTGCACACGAGGTGCTCACGATGATCCCTGAAGGCTACGAGGCAAACATCGTGGAAATCCGTGACTTGCCGCTCTATGACTTCGACTACGATGACCCCGCCGTCACGGACAAGCCCACTCCGGCTGAGTACACCACCTTTCGCGAGACCATCAAGAACTCGAGCGGGATCCTCTTCATTACGCCAGAGAACAACCGCACTATCCCTGCCTGCCTCAAAAACGCAGTGGACATCGGCTCTAAACCCAACTCAGATGTGGCGTGGAAGAACCTTCCCGCAGGTATCATTAGCCACTCTGTAGGCCGCATGGGCGGCTACAGTTCACAGAAGAACCTTCGCCTCGCTCTGTCCTACTTCGACATGCCGCTCCCTGGTCAGCCCGAAGTATTTCTGGGCCAATCCCCCACCCTTTTCGAAGAGTCCGGACATCTCAATCAACGTACCGCAGACTTTGTCAAGGATTACGTTATGCGCTTCCTGCAGTTGACCGACGAGGCCTTTAGAGCCAAGAACGGCTAGCGGTATCCCCAGCCAACACACATCACGCCCTCTTCGAAGTACTCAAAGACTCCTAGAGGGCGTTCACAATGACACAAACCCCGGATTCAGGCTCATCCTTGAGTTACCTGAATCCGGGGTTTCATGCGCGCTCGCCACCACACATGTGGCAGCAGCGCGTTACAAGCGGGAGATTACTTCTCCTCGGAAGCTTCTGCAGCGTCCTCTTCTTCGATTTCACCGAAGTACTGGTCAACGTCCACGTCGTTGCCTTCTTCATCCTTGACGGTGGTGCGGCAGATAGCGGCAGCCAGTGCCTTGCCACGGCGCACGTCAGAGAAGAGGTTAGCGATCTGGCCGTTGGACTGCAGCTGCTGGATGAACTGGTTCGGGTCCATGCCGTAGGACTGAGCGGTGAACAGGATGTGGTCGGTCAGCTCCTGCTGGGAAACTTCCGGCTCTTCCTTCTCTGCTACAGCGTCGAGGAACAGCTGGGTGCGTACGGACTCTTCTGCCTGCTCGCGAGTCTGCTTATCAAACTCTTCGCGGGAGGTGCCCTGTGCCTCAAGCAGCTGAGCCAGTGCCTTCTCATCGTGAGCCAGCTGGCCCAGGATCTGGTGCAGCTGGGAGTGAGCCTGCTCGTCAACTACGGACTGCGGCAGCTCGAATTCAACCTCGGACAGTGCGGACTTCAGAACCTCATCGCGGATCTGTGCAGCCTGCTCAGCCTTCTTAGTCTCCTCCACCTGGGTCTTGGTGGACTCACGCAGCTCGTCCATGGTGTCGAACTCAGAAGCCATCTGAGCGAACTCATCGTCCATAGCCGGCAGCTTGCGCTCCTTGGACTGCTGAACGTGGACCTTGATGGTGGCCTCTTCGTCCTTGTGCTCGCCGGACTGGATGGTGGAGGTGAACTCGTTATCCTCGCCGGTCTTCATGCCGCGCAGGGCGGTATCCAGACCCTTGATGAGGTCATCGTCACCGATGCGGTAGGAAAGGCCCTCGGTGGAAGCGTCTTCAATCTTCTCGCCGTCGATCTCAGCGGTGATGTCGATGATGGCGTAGTCACCGGTCTTCATCTTGCGCTTGGTGTCCTTGAGCTCACCGAAGCGCTCTGCCAGCTCCTCCAGAGCCTTGTCGACGTCCTCTTCGTCAGCCTTCAGGGCTGGGACGGTAACGGAGATCTTGGAGAAGTCCGGGATCTCGAACTCAGGGCGGATATCAACCTCGGCGGTGAACTCCACGAAGTCCTTGTCTTCGATCTTGGAAATGTCAACGTCCGGCTGGCCGATGACCTTCAGATCGTTTTCCTTGACTGCCTGCTCGTAGCGGGAAGGCAGCATGTCATTGACAACCTGCTCCAGGATGGGGCCGCGGCCGAAGCGTGCGTCAATAAGCTGGCGCGGTGCCTTGCCCTTACGGAAACCTGGAATAGAAACCTGCTGCGCGATTGCCGCGTAAGCTTGATCGATTTCCTGGTCCAGCTCCGCAAACGGAACGTTGACGGTGAGCTTAACGCGGGTATCGCTCAGCTTGTCTACGGTGGTCTTCACGAGTGAATCTCCCTGGCTTCATTGTTTTACGTACATAAACTTAAAGGGGGTCCGGAAATCCTTATTAGGGCATTTCCAGACCCCCATACGTCGGGGCGACAGGATTTGAACCTGCGACCCCCTGCTCCCAAAGCAGGTGCGCTACCAAACTGCGCCACGCCCCGTATGTAGGCCACCAAGTTGCCTTGGCTGCGTTGCATACCTGAGACAGTGTACCGTGTCCGTTTTAAATCTCCTAAACGGACCCCCGCTTAATGGAATCAACGCAGCACAGAGGCCACTTTTGACAGCCTAGCGGCTAGAAATCGAAATCAAACATTCCGTCAAAGAATCCGCCGCCGTCGCCGTCGCCAAGGCCATCAAATAGGCCGCCGCCGTCATCGCCGCCGCCCATATCACCGGCGTCGCCAGCATCGCCAGCGTCACCGCCCATGTCGCCAGCATCGCCCATGCCATCACCGCCACCCCAGTCGCCGCTTTCTGCGGCAGCTGCGGAATAACCAATGCCAGACATGCCGGAGAACAGGGCATTAAACATCATGGAGTAGCCCACCATCCACACGCCGGTCTGCAATGCATCAGCCCACCACGGACGCGAGTACCACCCTGCCGGAACTGGGCGCCCTGCGACGGTTCCGCCTGGGTAGTAGTTCGGGGTATCCGCGGAAGCATACGGCGAGGCAGTAATCTGCTGGCCATTCGCTTCCACCGTGCGCTTTTCCGTCACCTTGCCGGCGGCGCGCTGCCCCTCGAGCGGTGGCAGCTCGGGACCCGGATTCATGCCCATGATCTCGCGCGCGGCATTCACATAATGCATGCCTTCCAAAGCGGACTCACGCGCTAGGTTCGCCTGCTTTGCGGTGGTGGCGCGCGAAATCGCCGAGTTAGCTGCCGTGAAACGCTCGGACGCATCGGCCATTGCCTGCTGGGAGGCAGAATCTGTGCCAGAAATCTGCATTACCTGTCCGCCTAGGCGTTCAATCCACCGGCGAGCGTCAGCTTGTGCATCGGCCAATTGCTGTGCTTCTCGTTCCTCGCGGCGCTTTTGGGAGTTGTGCGAAGACATAAACCACGCGCCTCCGCCGACTGCCAGCACAAGGAGCAAAATTCCCACTACGATCATCGCTTTCTATTGGTAGGGCCATTCCTCTTATAACAACGGCTCAAGCGCCACCCTAGTTCCCTATTTTCATTTTTGCCCCCGCGTGCGCTAAAGTATGGCGCAGCGTTCAATAGCGCGCTGTGGGAATGTCGTATAGTGGCTAATACCTCAGCCTTCCAAGCTGAAGACGCGGGTTCGATTCCCGTCATTCCCTCCATTTTTCGCCCATCTTTCAGGTGGGCGATTTTTCGTTTTACCTACCCCAGACCCGCTCACCCGCGCTGGCCACGCTTGGTGTAAGGCGGACACATGCGGCGATGTGTATGGTGGCGCGCATGACTTCATCCAATAAGTATTCCGAATTCATCCGCAGTCGCCATTCTCCTCGCGCGTTCCTGCCGGAGCCCATGCCGGTAGAAGACATCAAACAGGTCTTGGAGGACGCTCAATCCGCACCGTCCAACTCCAATACCCAGCCGTGGAACGTGCACGTAGTGGGCGGAGAAGAGCTCAAGGAGCTTAGCGCCGCACTGATCAAGGAATTCGATACCAACGGCCTTAGCCCAGACTTCACCACCGATTATGGTGAGGGCATCCACCCCCAGCGTTCCCAGGAACTGGCCGCCAGAATGTACGGGCTGCTTGGCATTAAGCGCGAGGATAAAGAAGGCCGCATGGAGTTCATCCGGGAAAACCTGCGGTTCTTTGGCGCGCCCCATGCGGTGCTGCTTTTTATCCCGCCGATGGGAGACCGCATCCGCGCCGCCTTTGACCAGGGAACCTACACCGAAAACTTCCTGCTTTCCCTGGAAGCACACGGCTACCACGGCATCCCGCAGGGCATGATTTCCCTGATTGCGCCAACCGCACGTGAATTCCTCGGCGTGGACGAGGACTACAAGCTGGTTACCGCCATCACCTTTGGTACGGCCGATGAATCCAGCCCGGTCTTCAACACGGCTCCCGGCCGCGCGCCGCTCTCAGAGACCGTGACGGTGCATGGCATCGAGGGTCTTGAGCTCGACTAGAACCGCGGCGGTGATTTCTGTGGGCAAAGTTGGCCGAAGGGGGCGTCGGCAAGCCTAGAATTGAGTCCATGGATATCACTCTTGCGACCTTTGACCATGCGCCGGAAACCGCACTGCGCGGCGTTCGTTTTAAAAACACGTGGGTGCCTTCGGAAACCTATGCGGACTCCCGCCGCGGTACCCTGACCGGGCAGTACCCACAGCGCCAAGCCACCACGCGCATCAGCGAGGTTTTTGCCGGGGTGGGCTATGAGGTCCGCGAAGACACGCAACCGGCCGGTGAAGACGTCTTCCGCCTGCTAGAACAGCCCAGCCTGGAGGAACTCGACCAGGTTGAAGGCGTCATTGCCGTCTGCTCCCTGCTGGGCGGAAATGCCCCCATGTCGGTGCTATGGCCGGGCGTGGCGGAAAACGGGGAGAATAACGAGCTGGTCTCCCCTATTGACTTGGCTCCTACCCTCGCCGCCATTGCCGGGCTGGATGTGCGGCCCAATGCTCGCTTGTCCTTCGATGGGTTGAACTTGGTTCCGGTACTGCGCCATGGCGCCTCGGGGCACGCCGCGTTGTTCTTTGACAATGGCGTGCGCATGATTGATGCCGCGCTTATCGACGGCACCGCTACCCCACCCCACGAGCGCGCCCGCCTGCAAGATGAGTGGGAGACGTGGAATAAATTCATCACGCTCGGCCCGCTGCAGTAGGCAGGTAGTCTGGGGCGCATGAGCGTACCTAACATCACCCTTAATGACGGCAATACCATCCCGCAGCTGGGCTTCGGCGTATTCCAGATGGATCCGGATGAGACCGAAGAGCTGGTAGCCGAGGCCCTGCGCGTGGGCTATCGCCATATCGATACCGCTGCTATCTACGGCAATGAAGAAGGCGTAGGTAAGGCTATTGCCAAGTCCGGCATTCCGCGCGAGGAACTTTTTGTCACCACCAAGCTGTGGAATGACCGCCAGACCGATGCCGCCGCAGCTCTTGATGAGTCTTTGGACAAGCTCGGCCTAGAGTATGTAGATCTCTACCTCATCCATTGGCCGACCCCGGCGAAGGGAACCTACGTCGAGGCCTGGCAGCAGCTCATCGAGTTGCAGAAGCAGGGCAAGGCAAAGTCCATCGGCGTCTCCAACTTCGAACTCGAGCACCTGGACCAGCTGGAGCTCAAGACCGACGTCAAGCCGGCGGTCAATCAGGTTGAGCTTCACCCTTACCTGCAGCGCTGGCGCGAGCTGGACGCCTTCCGCGCCCACACCGTCGCTATCGAGGCATGGGGACCTTTGGGGCAGGGTAAGAGCGATATTTTGGATGCCCCCGAGGTCACCGACGCCGCTGCGGCGCACGATGTCAGCCCAGCGCAGGTCGTCATCCGCTGGCACCTGCACAATGGCGTCATCCTCTTCCCTAAGTCCGCCACCCCCTCGCGCATCGCGGAGAATTTCGACGTCTTCGGCTTTGAGCTCACCGAGGACGAGATGTCTGCCATCACCGCCTTGGATGAGGGCGAAGAGGGACGTGGCGGTCCGCACCCGAATGACATGAATGACGCTTAAGCCTTAGCGCCTTGGCCGAACCGGCCGAACCACACGAATAAACGCCGCGGAACCAGCTTTGATCCGCGGCGTTTCTTCTGCGTTGCTTAGGCCTCCGGCAGCTCCGGGGCGATGCCGGTGCGCTCGTATTCCGCCAAGATGTCGATGCGGCGCTGGTGGCGCTCCGCGCGGGACCATTCTTGGTCTAGGAAGGCGTCGACGATTTCCAGTGCCTGCTCCTCGGTGTGCATGCGGCCACCGATGCCGATGAGCTGGGCATTGTTGTGCTCGCGGGCAAGGCGGGCGGTCTCTGCGGACCACGCCAGTGCGCAGCGAGCACCCTTGACCTTATTGGCAGCAATCTGCTCGCCGTTGCCGGAGCCGCCCAGCACGATGCCCAGGGAGCCTGGGTCATTGATGGTGCGTTGTGCCGCTTCGATGCAAAAGGCCGGATAGTCATCCTCGGCATCGTAGGTATGGGCGCCGCAGTCAATGACTTCGTGGCCCTGCTTGGTGAGGTGTTCAGCGATCAGGTTCTTGGTTTCGAAACCTGCGTGGTCTGCTCCTAGATAAACGCGCATGGCCCATATCCTACCGGCCCGTCGCGCCTTGAGGAGGCTTAGCGCCCACCCTGTTTCGTATTACATTGTCCTGATAAGCTCGCGGGCAACCACTATCGCTATAAAGGAGGAAAGCCATGCCTATAGCCAAACCAGTCCTCGCGCTCTACGGCGGGAGCCTTCTCGCCTGCATCATCATGCTTGGTGTTCAGGTTTCCGGCGGCGGAGGCTTCCTCCTCCCGCTTATCGCGTGCATTCTTGCCACTTTGGCTCACCTGGGCCTGGGAGTGTGGTGGATTGCGCAAAAGGTGCGCGGTAATCCGCGGGCCAACGGGGGCGCGATTGCGGCGGGTATTATCGCGCTTCTTGCCGGTGCCTCGTGGGCATCCTGGGCACTGGTCGCGTGGGACGACTTTCGGGCTGGCATGGAACTTCCCTCTATCAATATTGCGGGTCTGCCGGCATTCATCTTGACCCCGCTGACCATCGCACTGTGCGTCGGCGCTGCGATTCAGCTGCGCCGACGTGAAAAGACCGCTTAGTTCTCCTCTACCTGCGGCATCTCGGTGCGGGAGCGCTTGAGCTCGAAGAAGTAGGGGTACTGGGCAAGGCGCAGGGAGGCGTCGAAAAGCTCGCCTGCTTCTTCCCCGGTAGGAATGCGGGTAATGACTGGGCCGAAGAAGGCGGTCTCGCCAAGCTTGATAACCGGGGTGCCTACCTCATCGCCCACAGCGGAAATGCCGTTATGGTGGTACTCGCGCAGCTTCTCATCATAGTCCTCGGTATTGGCTACCTCGGCGAACTCGGCGGGGAGGTCCACCTCCGCTAGGGCCTGGGCGATGATGTCATCATAAGCGCCAAAACCGGTGCGCATACCGTTGCCCTTGGCGTGAATCAGGGTGCCCATTGCGGTGTAGAGCTCGTCTACCTTCTCAGGGCGCTCGGCCTTGGCCTTGGCAAAGACGCGGGCTGGGCCCCAGTTAGCCTTCATCATGTCCATGTAGGTGGAGTCAAGATCGCGGCCGTCATTGAGGACGGACAGGGACATTGGCTCGAATTCGACCTCAATGTCGCGCACCTTTTCTACCTCTTTAATCCAGCGCGAGGTGGCCCACGCGAAGGGGCAGGATACGTCGAACCAGAACTTTACTGCGTCAGCCATGAATACTCCTTTGATTGAAAAAGTTTGCCCCACCAGCCTAGGTGCACGACTACTGTGGATGCAGAACTATTTTCGGCTTAGAAGGAGAATATAGGCCATGACCTCTATAAACCTGACTCGCGAGGAAGCGGTTCAGCGCTCCCGAATGATCGAGGTGGACCACTACGATGTCACTTTAGACCTCAAGTATTCGGACACCCACTTCTTGTCCACCACGAAGGTGAGCTTTACCTCGCGGGAGATCGGCTCCACCTTCATAGATCTGCGCGCCGAGGAAATCCATGAGGTACGCCTGAACGGAAACCCGCTGCCTACGAATTCTTATAACCCCACCTACGGCATTCCACTGTCTGGCCTCCAGGTAGCCGATTACACGCTAGAAGTCACCGCGAAGATTCCGTATTCCCGCACCGGCGAGGGCCTGCATCGCTTTGTAGACCCCGCCGATGAGAAGGTCTACCTTTATACCCAGTTTGAAACCGCCGACGCCAAGCGCGTATTCGCCTGCTTTGATCAGCCCGATATGAAGGCCACCTACGCGCTGCATTTCAAGGCGCCCGAAGAGTGGACCATCATCAGCAATGGCCCGATGAGCTGGGAAGGCGATGTAGCCAGCACGGCTATTGACTACCCACTATCGACTTACCTGGTGGCCCTGTGCGCCGGCCCGTACCATGAGGTCACCGATACCTGGCGCGGCGAGCTGACCGCGCACCCAGAGGGCAAGCCGGACCAGAAGCTCGAGGTGCCACTTGGCATTTACTGCCGCGCTTCGCTCGCCCACGCACTGGATGCCGAGCGCCTATTTACTGAGACCAAGCAGGGCTTTGATTTCTACCACCGCAACTTCGGTTTCCCCTACCCCTTTGGCAAGTATGACCAAATTTTCGTGCCGGAATTCAACGCCGGCGCGATGGAAAATGCCGGCTGCGTCACCATCCGCGATGAGTACGTCTTTACTTCCCAGGCCACGCACTATAAGTACGAGCGCCGCGCCGATACCGTCCTGCACGAATTGGCGCATATGTGGTTCGGTGACTTGGTCACCATGCAGTGGTGGGACGATCTGTGGCTCAATGAGTCCTTTGCCACCTGGTCCGCCGCCATCTCCCAGGCAGAGGAAACCGAATACGATACTGCATGGGTGACCTTTGCCAATGTGGAGAAATCCTGGGCTTATCAGCAGGATCAGCTGCCGACCACCCACCCGATTTCCACCGATGCCAGCGATATCGAAACGGTGGAGCAAAACTTCGATGGCATCACTTACGCCAAGGGCGCTTCGGTACTCAAGCAGTTGCAGGCTTATGTCGGCCGCGACAACTTCCTGGCTGGTGTGCGCCGCCACTTCGCCGCCCATGCATGGGGCAATGCCACCTTTGATGATCTGTTGCGCCACCTGGAAGAGGCCTCCGGCCGCGACCTTTCCTTCTGGGCGCAGCAGTGGCTCAAGACCTCCGGCATCAATACGCTCAGCGTAGCGCTCAATGCGGATGAGTCCGGCATGATTACCCATGCTTACCTCACCCAGGGCGGCGATACCCTGCGCACCCACCGCGTGGCGGTAGGCCTGTATAACCTGCAGGATGGCAAGGTGGTGCGCACCGATCGCATCGAAATGGATATTGATGGCGCTTCCACCGAGATTCCAGAGCTCATCGGCCGCCAGTTGGCAGACATTGATTTCCTGCTGCCCAACGACGATGACCTGACCTATTGCCTCATCGAGCTGGACGCGGGTTCCCTGCAATTCCTGCTGGATAATATTGATAAGTTCGCCGATCCCATGGCCCGCACCCTGTGCTGGTCTACCGCTTGGGAGATGACCCGCGCCGGCACTATGCGCGCCCGCGATTTCATCCAGCTGGTTGCCCGCGGCATGCAGGCGGAGACGGAGCTCGCCGTCCTCGAGCGCATTGTCTTGCAGGCGTCTAGCGCGCTGAAGAACTATGCCGATCCACAGTGGGCCGCCCAGAGCACCCTGCTTGCCGACGCCCTCCTCGACGGCGCCCACAGCCCCGATGCCCAGCGCTCCATCATCTGCATCCAGGCACTGGCGAAGATTCGCCTGCACGATAGTGCGCGCGACTATCTGCACGGCGTGCTCGAGTCCTCCGCGGATGCGGGGCTGCGCTGGTCCGCACTGGCGGCACTTGCCGCCGATGGCGCGGTAGAGGACGTCCCCGCTGCCGCGGACGCGCAACTCGAGCGCGATAATTCCGCTACCGGCTACTACTCTTCCCTGCGTGCCCGCGCAGCCGTGGCAACCGCCGAGAACAAGCGCGCGGTATGGGAAGAAATCGTGGCGGGAAATCTCACCAACCGCGAGCTCACCTCCAAGCTGGAAGGCCTGCTCTACCCGCATAGCGATGAATTCCTGCCCACCGCGGAATTCTTCGACATCGCGGAAAAGGTATGGTCTTCCCAGTCCTCCGAGGTAGCACTGACTACCGTGACGGGACTCTTCCCTTCCTGGGATATCACGCACAAGGGCTTGGACCGCGCCGATGCCTTTTTGAAGAAGGATCTGCCGGGTGGTCTGCGCCGTACGGTCACCGAGCAGCGTGACCGCGTGGCCCGCGCGCTGCGCAACCGCCAGGTCGACGCTAGCTAAGCCGGCTTTCCCGCGCCGTTGCCCTGGCCCGGTAGGGGTTGCGGCGAGGGATCCTCACCCAGGATCACCTCGACGTTGGCGATATCAGAGCGCAGCGACTCTTCAATATAGGCAAAGACCGCGCCCGATTTAGTCTTTAGCAGCCGCACAAACCGAAGCAGTGGGTGTGACCGGCTCACGTGCAAAAGTTTCTGCTCTTCGGTGCGAGCGGTAGCGGCACGCATGCTCTCGCGCTTAAAGACGGGCTTGAGGTTGTAGCCAGCCAGGATTTCCATAATGGGCTCGCGCAGATCGTGCTGATTGAGATCGGGAGCCATATCTACCGGGATGGTGTAGCGCGAAAGGATGACGGGCTTGCCATCGACGGTATAGAGGCGCTTGATATCCCACGCAAAGGTGGAATCGCTAACGCCCAGTACCGCTGCTACATGCTTGGGCACGTGGGCCTTGTTAACGGAGACCACGCGCACGGCGGTGTCGTGCCCGCGCTCTCGCAGCTGGGTGACGATATTGTCCTTGTTGGTCAGGCTCAGTGTAGGGGGAACCGTGCGCACGTAGGTGCCGCCACTGCGCCCGCGGCGGCGGTCAATGAGGCCTTCTACTTCCAAAATGTCTAAGGCATGGCGCACGGTCATGCGCGCGACATGGAATTCCCGGACCAATTCGCGTTCGGTAGGAAATTTCTGACCGGGTTCTAGTTCGTTGCGTTCGATCTTGTCGCGTAGGGCATCCGAGATACGGAGATAGGCGGGCCGTTTTCGGCTTTGGGAAGTCACAGCCCCCGAGTGTAATGGACACCCCTGGAGACCAACCCCATTAATGTGTGATGTCCATTACCACAACTTGCGTTCCTACTTGCGCAGATGTAACTCGATTCGCGGCCTGACCTGGATTTCCGTCAGCTGGGTGGTGGGGCCTGCCTCTACCACGGTACGAATGGCACGAGCCACCTCAGCCGGGGCAATGACCTGGGAGGGATCATAATCCTGCAGACCCTTCAGCATCGGGGTATCGGTAGGCCCCGGAGCCACCGTGGATACGCGGATACCCGGCTCAGAGATGCGCAGTCCATCGGCGAGTGCATACAACGCGTGCTTGGTCGCCGCGTAGATGACGTTATCGCCGTAGCTGTGGCGTCCAGCGCCAGAGTTGATAAAGACCACGGTGCCTTCCGCTTTGCGCAGCTGCGGCAGCAAGGCGCGGGTGAGCTCAGCAGGGGCGTGCACGTTGAGGTCCATGTGCGCGCGCCAATTTTCCGGCGTGGCTTCCTCCACCGAGTACTTGGTAGCCCGTGCGGCCGCGTGGACGAGCACGTCCACACGGTCTAGCTCCGGCAGCTTCATACCTTCATCGAGGCCGGCGACGAGGTCGATGGCCACCGGCGTAATGGAGTCCGATTCGGGCAGTTCCGCCGCGCTACGGCCCAGTGCATACACGTGGTAATCACCGGCCAGGTCAGCGATGATTTCGCGGCCCATGCCGCCGGTAGCGCCGGTGACGACGGCGACCTTCTGCGGGGCTTCGCTCTCCGAGAGTGCTGGTGCGGTGGCGTTCTTTGTATCAGTCATGCCGCCCCATCATAGGGATCCTTTGCTCTAAGCGTCGCACCGAACCAGTCACCGGCGGTAGCCGATTAACGGAAGCGCTTAGGCACGTCCGGCTGGCCCAGGGTGAGCATCAAACGATTAGCCCAGTTGAAGAAGGAGGAAGCATAAATCAGGTCCAGGATGGACTGATCATCGAATCCGGCCGCACGCAGGTCTGCGCATAGGGCCGCATCGAAGGCAAACGGGGTTTCCGTCAGCGCCACTGCGGCGCGACGGATAAGGTCCCATTCCTTTGAGCCAAGGTCGGCGTCGATGCCCTCGTCCAAGAGGCGGTCTACGATTTCACGGTCGCCGCCTTCCTGGACGCACCGCGCCTGGTGCACGGAGGCACAGTACTCGCAGCCGTTGTAGCGCGAAGCCACAGTAGCGGCGAGCTCGCGGTCCGCACGGGAGAGGCCGCCCTCGGTGTTATAGAAGATGTCCAGGTCAGTCAGCGTGCGCGCCTTCAAGGCCGCAGGGTCGCGGGCAAGCAAGCGGAAGTACTCGGAATCGATGCGCTCTGGCTTAATGAGGGCATCGGTATGCACCGCGGTGAAATCCTCCTTCGCCAGCGCCTCTACCCAGGGCTTCCAGCCCAGGGAGTGGTTGGCAAAGCGATCAGGCAGCACGGTATCGGGCTGCAACGTAGTCGCAGTAACCTCCCAACCCGGATCGGCCACGCCGGCGGCGCGCTCGGCTGCGGGGTGGGATGCGGGATCCTCGCCAGAAAGTACACGCAGGCCGTGGACCACGCGCAGCTGGAAGGCCAAAAATGCCACCAGCTGGGACAGGCTGACGATATCCGTGGCGGACCATCCTGCGGCATCGAGGTGCCCGATGGCCTGCGGGGAGGCATCCTTGGGGTGGAAGGCCAGAAGGTGCGCCCAATCAAAGGCCGCAGCTAGGCGCGTGCCCAGCGCGGCTTCCGCTGAGGTATCGCCGAAGATAAGGAAATCACCCTGGTGATACGGGCCGGTGGACACGCCGCGCTGGCTCGCGGCGCGCACGGCGGCAACAAGGTCCTCGTCGGCCTCATCTTCCAGCAAGTCGAAGTAGAAATCCGCAGCCTCGCTCGCTTGGTAGATTGCAGCGGTAAAAGCCGCAACGGCATAGCGCTCCGTATAGGAGAACTCGCCTGGTTCTGCAGGCTCGAGCAAAGCGCTAAAGCTCAGTTGCGCATTGTCCTGCGCATCATGGCGCGCACGGCGCAGCTGTTGCACCTCGGCGCTGGCGTGGGAGAGCTCATTAATAATGTCAGTCATATTTTCAGTCCAACCTTTCTGGGGCGCGGTTATAGCCCCAAGTTTAGGTCTCCGGCACGATAGCGGGAGCCGGGGATGGCGTCAATTAGTTGGCGCGTGTACTCGGTTTCCGGATGCGCAAAGACCTGCGCGGTAGGTCCGGATTCCACTTGCGTGCCGTGGGAGAGCACGGAAACGGTATCGGAAATTTGATTAACTACCGCCAGATCGTGGGAGATGAAGATATAGGTAAGCTCCAGCTCGCGCTGCAGCTCGTCGAGCAGCCGCAGGATCTGCGCCTGCACGGTGACGTCGAGCGCGGACACGGCCTCATCGAGCACCACGAGATCGGGTTCGATGATCATGGCGCGGGCGATGGCCACGCGCTGGCGTTGACCACCGGAGAGCTCGCGGGGGCGCCGGGAAGCCATGGAAGAATCCAAGGCCACCAAATCAAGAAAGTCGCGTGCTTTGGCACGCGCATCACGTTTGGAAGCGCCGGTGAAATTGCGCACCGGTTCGGCGATGGTATCGCCGATGCTCAAGCGCGGATCCAGCGAGCCAAACGGATTTTGGTAAACCATCTGGATAGAACGGCGCAGCTCACGACGGCGCTTGCCACGGGCAGAGCTAATGTCTTCCCCGCCCAAGCGAATGCTGCCGGAGGTGGGCGTGCTCAACAAGGAAATGGCGCGGCCGGTGGTGGTCTTACCGGAGCCGGACTCCCCCACCAATGCATGGGTGGTTCCGCGGGCCACGGAAAAGTTGATGTCTTCCACCGCGGTGAAATCCCCGAAGCGTTGGCTCAGCCCCTCCACCTCGAGCAAGGTTTCGCGTTGTGCGGGCGCGGCGGCCCGCACAGGAGATGCGGCCTGGGAGGAAGTGGGGGCGGTGAGCGAGGGGGCGTCGGCAAGCAGGCGCTTGGAGTAGGCGTGCTGGGGGTCGGTGAGGACGCGGGCAGCAACGCCCGACTCGCGGACGGTACCCTTTTCCATCACCACGATGTTATTGGCACGGTCGCCCGCCACGGCCAGATCATGGGTAATGAAAAGGATGCCCATGGTGAGCTCTTCGCGCATCTCATCCAGGAGGTCCAGGATGATCTTCTGCACGGTGACATCGAGCGCGGAGGTGGGCTCATCGGCGATGATGAGCTCCGGCTCCAATGCCACGGCCGCGGCAATGAGCACGCGCTGCTTCATGCCGCCGGATAGCTCATGCGGGTACTGGTGATAGCGGCGCTGCGGATCATCAATGCCCACGCGCTCCAAAAGCTCCAGTGCACGCTTCTTCCGGGAGGCCTTATTGCCCTGCCCGTGGATGGCCATGCCTTCCTCCACCGAGGCACCGATGGTCTTGAGCGGGTTAAGCGAGTTATTGGGATCCTGCGGAATCAGACCGATGCGGCGACCGCGCAGCTCCCGCCATTGCTTTTGAGAATATTGGGTCACGTCCCGGCCGTCGAAAGTAATGGTGCCGGAAACGATCGACGCATTGTCTGGCAGCAGGCCAATGGCGGCCATGGCGGAAGTGGACTTGCCGGAACCGGACTCGCCCACGATGGCGGTCATTTCGCCAGGGTTTACCTCGAGCTCAATGCCGCTGACCGCTTCTACCTCACCGTGCGCGGTGCGGTAGGTAATGGATAAATCACTAATGCTAAGCAGGGACATTAGGCCGCCTTTCGCAGTGTCTGGCTAAGGTGGTTGGCCGCGAGGACCACGGCGACGATCACAATGCCCGGGGCGATGGTCAACCAGCCGGCCGTGGCGATGTAATCGCGCGATTCAGAGATGAGAAGACCCCATTCCGGGGTTGGGGGCGGTGCGCCATAGCCCAGGAAGCCTAGGGTGGCTAGCTGCAAAATGGCCAGGCCGAATTGCAGGGCTGCTACAGCGAAGACCGCGGTGAGTGAATTGGGAAGAATATGGCGCACGAGCACCTGGAAGGAAGAACCGCCGGACCCATAGGCGGCCTCGACGAAATCGGAGCCGGCAACGCTAAGCACCTGGGAGCGTGCAAGGCGCGCAAAGGTGGCCACGGAGGTGATACCTACGGCGATGGCGGCATTGAAGATGCCGTGGCCCAGCACGATGATGACGGACAGGGAGAGCAGCAGGCCGGGGATGGACAGCAGCACGTCCACGATGCGCATGATGACGGCATCGACCCAGCCGCGGCGCACGCCGGCGATGATGCCCAAGATGGTGCCGACGATGAGGCCGAAAAGAACGGCCAGGAGCGCGCCGAGTAGGGATTGGCGCGCGCCATAGACCACGCGGGTATAGAGATCGCGGCCAACGGCATCGGTGCCGAACCAGTGTTGGAAGCTGGGTTGCAAGAGCGCCGTGGTGTCCCCGCCCTGGTTAGGGTCCTGGGAGGTAAATAGTTGGGGGAACAGCGCGCAGAGCACCGCCAGGCCCAGCACAATCAGCGAGATGATGGTGCCCGGGGTGAGCTTCAGCTGTGTGGATTTAAGCTTCATGCTTGGACCTTCTTCTCGTTCGTTGCGGTGGTATCGGCGGTGGTGGCAGCGGTGGCGGAGCTAGATACGGTCTCGTGCTCGCGCTCGCGCAGGCGCACGTCAAGCACTGGGTAGAGCAGGTCCACAATCAGGTTGATAAGGACAAAGACGGCGGCGGCCAGCACCACAATGGCCAGCAGCACCGAGGTATCGCGGTTAGCCACCGCATCTACGGTCAGCGCACCGATGCCGTGGCGGGCGAAGACCGCCTCCGTCACCACGGAACCGCCGACGAGCTCACCAAAGGTAAGGCCGGCCATGGTCAGCGCCGGCAGCAGCGCATTGCGCAGGACGTTGCGCCACAACAACCAGGCACCGCTAGCGCCCTTGGCGTGCACCACCTGCACGAAGGACATATCCATGACCTCATCGATGGAGCGCAGCAGCACCTGCGCCAGCGGTGCGGCCACGAAGATGGCCAGGGTAATGACCGGCAGGATGAGGCTTTGGGCGTCGCTCGCGCCAATGACCGGTACCCAGCCCAAGCCAAAGGAGAAAATCTGGATCAAAATGATGCCGATCCAGAAGGTGGGCAGGGAAACCATCACGGAAGGCAGGCTGCGGAAAAAGCTGCGCAGCCAAGAAAATGGGCCAAAGGTGGAGACAATAGCCACTAGGAAGGCCAGGACCACGCCTACGAGGAAGGCGAAGACCGCCAGCGCCAGCGTGGAGGGAAGGGCATCTGCCAGCATCTCCGATACGGCGGTACCGGTGGCGACGGAAAAGCCAAAATCACCGGTGAGGAATCCGCCGAGCGCGCTGAAGTAGCGGCTTAAGATCGGCTCATCGGCACCATAAACCTCGCGGATGGCGGCCAGCTGCTCGGCGTTGAGCCCCAAGTTGGGGTTGTCATAGCGGGTCGCGACGGCGTCACCAGGCAGTGCCGCCAAAAGGATGAAAGAAAGGGTAAAAGTTGCCCAGATAACGAGCACGGCTTGGCCGATGCGCAGGGCAATAGTTTTCAGACTCATGGTTTAGTCCTCCCCTTCTGCGGGGTTGATGTCTACCGCATAGAACGATGGGCGTCCGATGGCCTCGGTGCTAAAGCCCTCGATATAGGGCTGGAAACCATAGACCTGCGGCTCTTCAAACATGGGCAGAATATAGGCCTGTTCGGACAGGTAGTCCTGCATGCGGCCGGTCATGGCTAGGCGATCCTTTTCACTGCTGAGGTCGAAGTAATCCTCCACCAGTTTCTGCAGTTTCTCATCGCCAAAGCTATCGGTCTTCTCGTCATAGTTGAGGAAAGAATTGCGCCCGGTGCCATCCAGCCACGTGGCTAAGGTGTCCACATTGGCACGGCCGGTCATGGTGTGGCGTACCTGCACGGTGTCTTGGTCCTTCATGGCCTTTTGCTGCGCAGAGCGGTCACCCGGGTTGAGGTTGGCCTCGATACCGACGTTCTTGAGCATCTCTTGAGCCTTGGTGAACATCTCTTTAGAGCGCGGCTGTGGGACGGCTTCATTGAAGGTCACGGACAGGCGCTTGCCGTCCTTTTCGCGAATGCCATCTTCACCTGGGCGCCAGCCGGCCTCATCGAGCAGGCGCTTGGATTCTTCCGGATCGAAGGCATAGTTCGCGGACTGATCCTTATAGCCAATAGCCGTCTTGGCCAGGATCGATGTTCCCTTGGGGTAGGAATCAGAAAAGAGGGTGTCCAGGATGTTATCGCGGTCAATGGCATGGATGATGGCCTGGCGCACGCGCTTGTCTTCCAAGAGTGGATGGCGGAAGTGGAAGTGGAAGCTATTGTTCACGCCACGAGTGGGGGCGGCAAAAATCTGCAGGTTTTGATCCTTCAGGTGCTTCTCATCGGGGGCTTCGATCTGGCGCGCGACATCGGACTGGCCGGCTACAAGCGAGCCCACACGCACGGAGTCTTCGGCCGCAAGCACGATATTGATGCCCTCGATATCGGCCGGGCCTTGGTGATCCTTTCGGGCCGGGGGCGCCCAGTCATAGTCCTCGCGCTTCTTGAGCACCAGCTTGGTGCCCAGCTCTTCTCCCTCAATGACGAAGGGACCAGAACCGGAAATCGCGGTGGCATTGCCCGGCGCGAAGCCGGTGTCATCCAAATCCAGGGTGGCATTAGAAAGCAGGCCCTGGTTCATCACGGAGGTGGACTGCGGGAAGCCCGGGGAAGGCTCGCTGAAGTAGAACTTCACCGTGTAGTCGTCGATGACCTCGGATTTTTCATAATTGGGCAGCTGCTCCGATGGAGTGAGCATGCGATCTTCGTCGCCCAGGGCATAAAGGTCATAGTTCTTCTTCACGTTCGCGGCATCCAGGCGGGAACCATCGGAGTAGGTCACGCCCTTGCGAATCTTGAAGGTGAACTCAGTATTGTCCTTGTTTGCCTTGGGCATCTCCTCCGCAATCCACGGGTGCAGCTCGAGGGTATCCGGGTCCTGCCAGAGCAGGCGGTCCGTGATGTTATTGAGCACACCACCGTTGGGGTAATAGCCGCCGGAGGGCGGATAGAGGTTGTTGAACATATTGGGCTCGACATAGGTGACCATGCCATCTTCCGCGGCGTGGGAAGTAGAGGCGCACGAGGTAAGCGAGAGAGCTAGCGCGCCGCTGGCCAGGACCGCGGCCACGGGCCGCAGGAGCCGAGAAAGTTGCTTCATAAAAGCTCGAGTTCCTTTAAGTCTTAAGTAGTACTCGCCCATTAGACCACACTCATACCCCCAATTACAAGACTGGACGGTCTACCGAATTACCTGCCAAAACGGCGCCATGACAAGAATACCGTAGACCGACTAGTCTATTTTATTCTAACTGCCAGGTCCGATGATCCTGAAAGGGCCTGAATGTGGCACGATAGGAGGTATGTCTACTCCAGCAATCGCGATCGTCGGCATGGGCCCACGCGGCATTTCCATCTTGGAACGCCTCTCCGCCCGCATGGACGATTCCAGCGACCCCATTACCGTCCACCTCATCGATGATGCCCAACACGGCGCCGGCCGCATCTGGGAAACGGATCAAACCAAGACTCTGTGCATGAATACTCGCGCCGGCGCAGTCACCCTCTTTACCGAGCCCGGCTCCACCGTTGATGCCCCGGTGCTCGAGGGACCCATCCAGTACGAATGGATTCAGCTCCTGCGCGGCGATGGTGAGAATATCTCCGCCGCCAAGCGCGAGCTTTTTGAGCAGCACCCTCCGGCCGCACATATTGCCCAGGACTACCGCGAAGAGCTCGCGGCAACCCGCCCCGAATCCAACCCTTCGCGCGCACTGTACGGCGAGTACCTGCGCTGGGTCTATGACGTGGTCATTGCGCGCCTGCCCAAGAGCATTTCCACCGTGAATCACTTCAGCCGGTTGGAGACCATCGCCGAGGACGGTCACCAAGACGTCCTCCACCTAGCTGATGGCTCCGAGGTGCGCGCCGATGCCACGGTACTGGCCTATGGCTGGATGATTCCGGAATACACCGAACAAGAAAAGCAGTTGGCCGCTTCCGGTTTGAACTGGATCGCCCCTAATAACCCGGTAGAGCAGGACTACGCCGCCATTCCGGGCGGCGAGGACGTGCTGGTGCGCGGTCTGGGCATGGGCTTTTATGACATCATGGCGCTGACCACCATCGAGCGCGGCGGCACATTCGTAGAGGATCCTTCCGCGCGTTCCGGCCTGCGCTATGAGCCTTGCGGCCAGGAGCCCCACTTCATCATTTCCTCCGGCCGCGGCTACCCCTACCACCCCAAGTCCGAATACGGTGAGCTGCCGCCTACCATGCCGCGCCGCCGCCTGAAGAATGTCATTGCGGAGCTCAGTGGCACCCAGGACATCGACTTTGACGCCCAGGTTTGGCCCGCCATCGCGCGCGATAGCTACGAGGCCTATATCACCACCTTGGAACGCGTGCGCCCGGATTCCCTCCTGCGCCCGCGCGCGGAAATCCTCGAGGTCATCGATGCCACCGCCCCCGATGAGCTGGGCGCAGCCATTGCGCCCATGGTCACCGAACCATGGGACATGAACGCTCTCATGTACCAGATTGCCGGGTTTACCGGGGACATCGCTGAGCTCACCGAGCACATTGCCCAATCCATGGAAGGCGATATTCGGGAGGCCGCCGCCGGCCACGACTCCCCCATCAAAGCCGCGCTGTGGTCGCTTTCGCAATCGCGCAAGCCGGCCTCCATCCTCGGCGCAGAGGGCCGCTACACCCGCGAGTCTCGCACCGGCCGCTACGGCCAGGTCATGTCCTTTGGCCAGATGATCGGCTCCGGCCCGCCGCTCTTCCGCGTGCGCCAGTTGCTCGCGCTTGTCGATGCCGGCCTGGCCCACTTCCTAGGCGATCACCCCACCGTGTCCATCGAGGCTGATCACTTCACCTTGACCTCCGGCCCGCGCTCGGCTTCGGCGCCCACGCTTGTCGACGCCTTTATGCACCGCCCCGACATCCGCACCGCCGGCGATGCCATGACGCGCTGCTTGGTGGATTCCGGCCGCGTGCGCCCCTTCCCCGATCACGGCCAGCCCACCGGTTCGCCGGAAACGGATGGGGCCACCCGCCGCACCGTCCACCCAGACGGCGAGTTGGATGCACGCCTGCATATCGTGGGCATCCCCACCTATTCCCAGTGGCCGGACACCACCATTTCCCCCATGCCGGGAACAGACCCGCTCATGCTGCAGGAAACCGACAAGGCTGCCGGTTCCCTCCTCGCCGTGGTGCGCTCCTAGCCACCGCACCTGCGCTATGGGCCCAGTGCCGCGGCCTATAGCGCGTCGAGGGCCTGCTCCAAGTCCGCGAGCAGGTCATCGATGTCCTCGATACCGATGGAGATGCGCACCAAATCCTCCGGCGGCACCAGCTCGGACCCTTCCGCGGATACGTGCGTCATATTCTTTGGATGCTCGATGAGCGATTCCACCCCGCCCAGCGATTCTGCCAGGCAGATAAGCCGCGTATTGAGGCAGATCTGCTTGGCATGCTCCGCGCTGTGGAAGCGCACGGACATCATGCCACCGAAGCCACGCATCTGCTGTGCCGCCAGTTCATGCCCTGGGTGCTCCTTGAGGCCCGGGTATAGCACCTGCTTGACCTCGGGTCGCGCCTGCAAGAATTCCGCTACTCGCTGCGCATTCGCGCAGTGGCGGTCCATGCGCACCGACAGCGTCTTAATACCGCGGGCGGTTAAGTAGGCGTCGAAAGGCGAGCTCACCGCACCCACATTGCCCTGGAAGTACAGCAGGCGCTCGTCTACGTGGGCGTCATTAGTAACTACCGCGCCACCCAGTACATCGGAATGCCCGCCTAAGTACTTGGTGGTCGAGTGCAGCACGTGGTCGGCGCCAAGTTCCAGCGGGTTCTGCAGGTAGGGCGTGGCAAAAGTATTGTCCACCAGCACCTGCGCATTGCCCTTAATCTTGGCCACCGCGGCAATATCGGTGATGTTTAGCGCCGGATTGGTGGGCGTTTCTAACCAGATGAGCTTGGTATTTTCTTGGACCGCGGCGGCAACCGCTGCGGTATCGCTGGTGTTCACGATGGACATCTCCACGCCCCACTCGGTGAAATCATTGAGCAGGCGGTAGGAACCACCGTAGGCGTCATTGCCTAAAATGACGTGATCTCCTGGGCGCACTAGGATGCGGATCAGCGTATCGGCGGCAGCCATGCCGGAAGAAAACACGCGCGCATACTCCGCGCCCTCCAATGCCGCTAGGGTGCGCTCGAGCGAGCGCACGGTCGGATTGGCCACTCGGCCGTATTCGAATCCGCCGCGCAGCTGCGCCAAACCGTCTTGCGCAAACGTGGTCGAGGCATAGATGGGCACGTTGATAGAGCCCATGTGCGGATCCGGGTGATAGCCGCCGTGGATGGAACGGGACGTAAAGCCTTGAGCGAGGTTCTGCGTGCTGCCTTCTGTCATAGCCACACAGTCTAGACCAAGCTGTTCATTTCCTACGGGCAGATGAGTATTTATTTTCACAAACCTTAGCCTGGGGCCCGTCGAACTTTCAGGAGCAACCCCTACAATGGGCGTGGTTCCCATTGTCCACGACTAAGAAAGAATGATGAATACGCAATTCTTAGCCTCCGCCGCTTCCACCACGGACTCGGCCGTCGAGTCCGTGTCCAATTTTTGGAATGACGAGAAGGTGCAAAGCTGGCTTATCGAGCGCCCCATTCGCATCGCCATCATCCTTATTCTGACCATTATCGCCCACTGGCTCCTCCGCCGAGTCATCAACAAAGTGGCCGAAAATAGCATTAAATCCTCCGGACTAGATAAGCAGCGCCTGCGCGGGAAATTCAAGGACCGCGCCAATCGCCCCGAGCTCAGCCAACAAGAAGAGGCCATGCGCCAAACCCGCGAGACCCGGCGCGCCTCCCGCATCAAGACACTTGCCGGCGTAGCCCGTTCTGCCGCCGCCATCTTCGTCTGGGTGTGGGCGATTATCGCCATCCTGGATGAGTTAGAGGTCAACGTAGCACCGCTTATCGCCTCCGCCGGTGTCATTGGCGTTGCCCTCGGCTTTGGCGCACAGGCGCTGGTGAAGGACTTCCTTTCCGGCATCTTCATGCTCATTGAGGACCAGTACGGCATTGGTGACGTGGTTGATTTGGGCAATGGCGTCTTTGGCGATGTCGAGTCCATCTCCCTGCGCATCACCACGGTCCGCGATATCGATGGCGCCCTGTGGTACGTGCGGAATGGTGAAATTCTCCAGGTGGCCAACCACTCTGATGAGTACTCCGTTGCCCGCATCCAGATTCCGGTAGGTCTTTCTAATGACCCAGAGGTTGCTGGCGAAGTCATTGAGAAGGCAGTGAAAGAAGCCGCACAGGACGATAAGGTGCGCAAGCTCATCCTCAGCACGCCACGTGTGGACGGCATGTCTGGCTTTGAGCCGGATTATGTATCCTTCCGCGTCTCGACCAAGACCTTGCCAGGCAAGCAGTGGGACGTTCAGCGTTTCCTGCAGTCCCGCGTGCTCAATGTCATGCACACTAAAGGTATTACTACCCCCTACCCTCACGGCATCGGCATTCCCGATCCCCGCAAGGAAGAAGAAGAGTAAATGGATTCTGTTTATGAGGCCATTGGCGGCATGAAAACCTTTGAGCGCCTCGTCCACGGCTTTTATTCCCAAGTCAAAGAGGACGATGTCATCGGCCCAATGTACCCCGATAATGACTGGGAAGGCGCCGAGCAGCGCCTTACCTGGTTCTTGGCACAGTATTGGGGTGGCCCGCAGCTCTTCTCTGAAAACCGCGGCCACCCGCGCCTGCGCATGCGCCACGCCCCTTACCCCATCGATATAACCGCGCATGACCGGTGGTTAGAGCTTATGGGTAACTCCCTCGCCAAGATCGACGAGGAAACCATCCCACCGGCCTACCGCGAGATGATCTGGGATCATATGCAGCGCGTAGCAGCCATGATGATCAACAAAGCGCCCTAGCCGCCCGTTGTCGCCCGCGCACAACATGAGCCCGGCCCCCTTTGACGGAGAGCCGGGCTCATGGTTTATCTAGCGCGCGGGATGCAACGCGGTGCTTAGTCGTCCCAGTCAAAAGCCTTACGCACAGGCTCGGACACCAGACGACCGCCTCGGGTCATCACACCGCCTTCTAGGCCTGGGAAGCGCTTGATGGCGGCATCCAAGTTGTCCTTGGCTACCGCGCGGATATACGGCAACGTCGCAGACGATAGCGCGCGGGTCGAGGTATTAGCCACCGCGCCTGGCATATTAGCCACGCAGTAGAACAAGGTGTCGTGCACCTTAAAGGTGGGATCATCGTGGGAGGTCTTCTTCGAGTTTTCGAAGCAACCGCCCTGGTCGATGGCCACGTCCACGAGAACAGCGCCCTTCTTCATCTTCTTCACGGTCTCCTCGCGCACCAGTTTCGGCGCAGCGGAACCTGGAATGAGCACGGCACCGATGACAAGGTCAGCTTCCTGTAGCTCCTTTTCGATGGTGGCCGGATCCGAGATCAGAGTGCGCACGCCACCGGCGTACTGGTCATCGAAGCGCTGCAAGACGTGTGGATCAAGGTCCAGCACGGTGACTTCGGCGCGCAGGCCGTGGGCCATCGCAACGGCGGAGGCGCCAACTTGGCCGCCGCCGATCACGACGACACGTGCCGGCTGGGTGCCCGGAACGCCAGAGACCAGCAAACCGCGACCGCCCTGGGTGGACAGCAGGTGGTGGGTGCCTTCGATAACGGCAAGGCGACCAGCCACCTGGGACATTGGAGTCAGCAGAGGCAAAGTACCGTGGCGATCGGTGACCGTTTCATAGGCAATCGAGGTGGTATCGGCCTCCACCAGTGCCTCCGCCAGCGGGCGGTCCGCAGCGAGGTGAAGGTAGGTAAAGACGGTAAGGTCCGAGCGCAGGTACTTGTACTCGGACTCGAGTGGCTCCTTGACTTTGAGCAGCAGTTCCGCTTGCGACCACGTCTCTTCCGCTGAGTCCACAATTGTGGTACCGGCATCCTTGTAGGCAGAATCGGGGAAGGATGCGCCTTCACCGGCACCGGTTTCAACGTACACTTCATGGCCATCAGCAACGAGGGTTTGCGCTCCCATAGGAGTGAGAGCCACGCGGTTCTCGTTATTCATGATTTCTTTTGGTACCGCAATACGCATTACACCGTCTCCTTGTAGGTGCAGGAAATTACTTTTACAGTTCCAGAGTAACGCAGCACACGTTTAGCTGGATGTCTAATCTAAAACTCACATAGCCGAAAAAGCACGAACCTATATGACTACCGTTATTGTCCTGCTAGACGAGGGTTTTGCGAGATAAGCACCACTCCTCACCCTCCCAAAGGTGGACCGCTTTTGGGGGTCCATGTTCTCCGAGGAGGAGGCCCTCGCCGAGTCTTGCGGTAGATGGATGGGCTTAAAACAGCGAGAGTCGGGTGGACCGATAAATGCTGCCGAAGGGGGCGTCGAGACGCACCCAGCGGCCCAGCTGAGCCACGCGCAAGTGGCGCGGCACGTCCATCGGGGCGGAAAATCCAGGGATAAGGCCCAGATTGGTACACGCAAAGATCATGCGCATAGGGATTTCCACCGTGGCGCCATCGTCTTCTACAGTAACGACGGTTTGATTCAAGAGGCTGGACGGCGGGCCCATGGGCCCAGAAAATTGTCGCGTCAGTTGTTGGCCTTTATCGGAGAGCTCGCGCACCACAGTGACCGGCAATGTATCGACCACGCTATAACCAGTGGCCGGCGGCAGGGCTCCTGGCCATGACGGATCACGGGCGGGGCCCAAATCGAGAGTCCCGGTTGACTCATGTTCCTTGAGTTGCTCGGCCAGCGTGCCGGCAGAAACCACCGCCCCATCGCGGGAAGCAACGCCTTGGACGCGGCGGGAGGCAACCACCTCGAAGGGGGTGGTGACAAAGACATCGACGACGTCGCCAGTCAGCTGGCGCAGCCGTACCGAGGCACCCGCGTCCAAGCCGACTGCGCGCGTGACAAGGGCCCGAAGGCCAGGTCCACCGCTTCCAATTTCTAGAGTCTCGGTGACCATACCTTCGGGCCCTGCCTTTCTTTTCTTTGCTCTGCGCCGCAGTTAGTTGGCTGCGGTATTTTGCAGAATATCCTTTTCCTGTTCCGTCAGCGGGCGCGGGGTCTGCTGCTGGCGGTCGACGACTACCTGCACGCACTCCACAGTTGCCGCGACTTCCCCTTGGTCATCCTTGACCTGCTGGGTAGTGGTAAACGAGGTGGTGCCAATCTGCGAAATGGTAGTTTCTACCTCCACCGTAGTGGTGTCCTTAAACTCCATCGGGCGCAGGAAATCCACATCGAGGTGGCGCACGAACGCAATGAAATCGAGGCCTTTGGAATAGATATGTTCCTTCGCAAAAGCCAGGCGCGCTTCCTGGGCAAGCTCGATGTAGTTTGCGTTCATCATGTGGCCGTACATATCAAAGTCCGACCAGCGGGTCTGAATACGGTACGTGTGCACGCTTGGGGTTGCCATCATTCTCCTCAGTTAAGGCGTCAGCTTCTTAGCGGGTCAGCTTGCGGTGGGTCACACGGGAAGGACGGGCTGCCTCTTCACCGAGGCGGTCGACCTTGTTCTTCTCGTAATCGCCGAAGTTACCCTCAAACCAGAACCACTGGCCTTCTTCCACGTTGCCCTCCCAGGCCAAGATGTGGGTACAGGTGCGGTCCAGGAACCAGCGGTCGTGGGAAATGACCACGGCGCAGCCCGGGAACTTCTCCAGCGCGTTTTCCAGCGAGCCGAGGGTTTCCACGTCCAAGTCGTTGGTCGGCTCGTCAAGGAGGATCAGGTTGCCGCCCTCCTTCAGGGTCAGCGCCAAGTTCAGGCGGTTGCGCTCACCACCAGAAAGCACCTTGGATGGCTTCTGCTGATCCGGGCCCTTGAAGCCGAACGCGGACAGGTAAGCACGCGAAGGCATCTCGTTTTGGCCAACGTGAATGTAATCTAGGCCGCCGGAGACAACCTCCCAGACGGTTGCTTCAGGGTCGATGTTCTCACGGTTCTGGTCCACGTAGGACAGCTTGACGGTATCGCCCACCTCGACGGAACCGGCATCCGGCTGCTCCAGGCCAACGATGGTCTTAAACAGGGTGGTCTTACCCACACCGTTCGGGCCGATAACGCCCACGATGCCGTTGCGCGGCAGGGTAAAGGAGAGGTCCTTAATCAGGACGCGGTCATCGAAGCCCTTCTGCAGGTCCTTGACTTCCACGACCTTATTGCCCAAGCGCGGCGGGGTAGGAATCTGGATCTCTTCGAAGTCGAGCTTCTTGTACTTCTCGGCCTCGGCAGCCATCTCCTCGTAGCGCTCCAGACGAGCCTTGTTCTTGGCCTGGCGGGCTTTTGCACCGGAGCGAACCCACTCCAGCTCGTCCTTCAGGCGCTTGCGCAGCTTCGCATCCTTCTTGCCAGCAACCTCCAAGCGCTCCTGCTTCTTATCCAGGTAGGTGGAGTAGTTGCCCTCGTACGGGTAGAGCTTGCCGCGGTCAACCTCACAGATCCAGCCCGCGACGTGGTCAAGGAAGTAGCGGTCGTGGGTCACGGCCAAGACAGCACCCGGGTAATCGGCCAAGTGCTTCTCCAGCCACTGCACGGACTCGGCGTCCAGGTGGTTCGTAGGCTCGTCGAGCAGCAGCAGGTCCGGCTCAGTGAGCAGGAGTTTAGCCAGCGCTACACGACGGCGCTCGCCACCAGAAAGGTTGGTCACTGGGGCGTCGGAAGGCGGGCAGCGCAAAGCTTCCATGGCCTGCTCGATCTTGGAATCAACCTCCCAAGCATCGGCGGCGTCCAGCTCTTCTTGCAGCTTGCCCATCTCTTCCATGAGCTCGTCGCTGTAGTTGGTGGCCATTTCCTCGGCGATCTGCTCGAAGCGCTGCTTCTTTTCAAAGATATCGCCCAAGCCCTCTTCGACGTTGCCGCGTACGGTCTTCTCGTCATTGAGCGGCGGCTCCTGCTGCAGGATGCCCACGGTGGCACCCGGATCCAAGAAGGCCTCGCCGTTGGAAGGCTGATCCAGGCCGGCCATAATCTTCAGAATGGAGGACTTACCGGCACCGTTAGGGCCGACCACACCAATCTTGGCACCTGGGTAGAACGCCATTGTTACATCGTCAAGGATGACTTTATCGCCAATTGCCTTGCGCACGTTTTTCATCGTGTAGATGAATTCGCCCACTTTTACCCCTTTGCAAAAATTTGGGAGACGTATTTATCTACACAAACACTACATCAGAACCACCGCCCAAGTGCCTCGGGTCAGGTACACCCGAGGCGATCAAGCCGGTGGGGAAACGCTTAAGCGTTCACTGGGGCGGATTCTGCCTCGGCAGCCTCCTCTTCCACCTCGGCGTCGTCGAAGGAATCTTCTTCCCCACCACGTGCGGCTGCGGCGCGCTCGGCTAGATAGCGGTCCGCCGCGGTATCGGCAGCGGTATCTCCCTGCCCCGCCTGCTGCGGTGGGAGGCTGTGGTCCACATCCGGTTCGATGGCGTTATCCCCCAGTTCTGGGACCGCAATATTTTCCTGGTTGTACTGCGGAGCGAGACGCTTGGTACCGATAACGTGGCGGTTCAGGTCCAGGCCCACATACTGTGCCTTAATGAACGTGCGGAAGTGATCGGTGCCCTGGTCATCGCGCCATTGTTCGGTAACTAAGGAGCCCACGATGACCAAAGGCATGCCCTTGGCTAGGGATTTGCGCACATTGATGGCGAATTGATTCCACATTTCGACGTCGATGTAGAGGTGGTCCACATCGCGCCACTGCGGGGCCTTGGGGTTGTTTCCTTCCGGGTCATTAGCGCCGGCATCGACCTGACGGTCCGGAATTCGGCGGGAAGAGGCGACGCGCAGCTTAGCCTTATAGGCCCCAGTTGAGGTCTTGGTCAGGATGGGATCGCGAGTAAGGCGACCGGTCAAAGTAATTGGGTATTGGGACATGGTGCTAGAAAATCCTTTGCTGGATAGTTGGATAGGCGAGTTCGGTTTTCCTCGCTCGCTTCCACATCCTGATGCCGGCGCGCAACCTGCACCATGCCGGCAACCCCTACCCTGTGAATAACTTGTTGTACCCGTCAACAAAACTCGGGTTTGGGGGCAATTTTGGGCCGGTTATCCACAGGCTAGCGCCCGCGGAAGCTCGATTCATCGCCGTGACCCATATCCTGGAGCATCGCGTTATAGCGTTCCAATTCGGCATCATCGTCCGCATCCGCCTGCATATCGTGGCGGCGAGCCGTAGCGCGATCATCACTGAGCCAATCCAGGAAGAGTTTGCCAAAGACGATAACCAGCGGGAACTGGCCAAAGCCCCACGCGATGCCGCCACCTACGCGTTGGTCTTGGAGCAGATCCTGATCCCAAGGCAGCTCCAAATACTGGTAGAAGTCTGCACCCAACACACTTTGCAGCTGCATCAGGTACACGCCGGCAAAGAGGTGAAATGGCATGGAAAGGAACAGCACGGCCAATCGGAACGGGGTGGAGTGGCGCTTGGGAAGTGGATCCGGCCCGATGATTTCCCAGAAATAGAAGCAGCCGGAGATGATGAACGTGAAGTTCATAATGAGGTGGCCCGCGTGCTCGGAGATGGCGAATTGATATAGGCCCGGGAACAAATACAGCACGTAGAGGAAGAATAAGTACTGCAGGAGGTTGACGAACGGATTCGTAATAAAAGCGACGATCTTGGACTGGGTGGCCGCCAGTGCATAGTCGTGCAGGCTGGGCTTCCCCTTCGGTCCTGCCTCAAAGGCCTCCATAAGCAGGGTCAGTGGCGCACCCAGAACGAGCAGGAGCGGGACCGCCATCGACAAAATCATGTGCACCAACATGTGCATGGAGTACATCGCCGGCATGTACAGGCCTAGACCGGTAGACATCACCAGGGTCAGGCCCAGCGCGCCGCACATAAACCATGCGGTGCGCCCCTTGCTCCAGGTCAGGCCGCGCTTGTGTACGCGGTAGACGCAGTACCCATAGGCCGCAGCCAAAAGCAGGCCAATGGTGCCAAACATGATGTCAAAGCGGAACATGGTCCACACGTTGAGCACCGTGGGCTTTTCAAACAGCTCATAGCCCATCAGAATCTGCATCGAGTTGAGGTTGGGATCCCGCGGTGCGGGCGGCACAGTGCGGCCCAGCGTGATGGCTACGCCAATGGTGGCGGCCATGACCGCTACTTCCACGATGGCAATACGAATAAAAAGACGCGGGTTCTTGCCCAGCTGCGGGATGGTGAGCTCGCGGTGAGCGAGGCCGAAAATGCCCAGCAAAATCGTCAGCACGAACTTGGTAATCAGAATGATTCCGTACGCAGAATCCACCAGATCGGAGATATTCATGCGGATGAGCGTGTTAATCAAGCCCGAAACAGCGAGCACCACAATGGCCATAAAGGCGATGCCGGAGTAGCGCTTCACCGCAAAGGCAAGGTTGGGGCCAAGGCGCCGACCATGGGCGATAAGCGCCATAAGCCCGCCTACCCAAAGCATGACAAAGACCAAGTGCCACAGGAGCGAGTTGGTGCCGTAATCATGGTCACCGCCCGCCGCGGAGTGGCCCTCCATGCCAATGGGTACGACCTGCATTATGGACAAGAAAAGCAAGACCGGCTGCATGGACCAGCCGCGGCCCACGAGCCCGAGAATGCCCACAACCAGGGCAATGGCCACGGAGATTGCCCACACGATGGTGGTGGAAATTTCCGTCAGAGCCATTTTCATAATGGAAGGCTCGAATACCTGGAAAAAGGGCGCGCCGGTGAGGTCGGACATAATGAGCGGGATTTCCACGAGCCCCACGGCCGCCATGCCAAAGGAAGCCCACGTACCAGTGCGCGCGGCGATGTGGCCGTCGACGGACAAGGGGGCATCGATAAGCGCGGCATTGTCCCCGCGCGGAGCGATGAGGAACGACGAGGCCAAGAATGAGCCCACGGACAAAGCCATGAGAATCCACGCCACACCTCGAAAGAGCGGCAGGCCAAAGGTGGTTATGCGGCCGGGGTCCGGAATGCCCAGCGCCGCCAGGGAATCGGCCAGGAGGAACAGGGAAATAAAACCGGCAAGCAGGCCGGCAATAAGCATCGCTGCGATATAAATTCCCCAGGAAGAGCGGGGCTTCTTACCCGCTACGTTCACACTGTTAACCTGCTCATTTGCCATAGTGCGCATTGTATAGCGCGACCTAGTTTCTCACCTAACACACATTTTGTCTTTACATGTGCCATTATGGAGCTTATGGACACCCGTCAACTTCTTTATTTTCGCGCCGTTGTAGACAATGGCTCCTTCACGCACGCTGCCGAATCACTCGATATGACCCAGCCATCTCTGAGCCTTTCCATCCGGAAGCTAGAAAAGGAGCTAAACGCCCAGCTGCTTTCGCGCGGTCGCTCCGGAGTCTCCACCACTGAGGCTGGCGATTATGTCTACGAAACGGCCGTTAAGGTTGATGCGCTGCTGAGCGAAACCCAGCGCCATATCAGCGAAATCACCGGCGACAAGGCCAGCACCGTGTCGCTAACCTCCGGCGCCATATTGAACTGGGAATTTACCCCTGCCGCCCTGGCCGAGCTCAAGCGGATTTACCCCACCGCCAATATCTCGCTGGACGACGCCGAACCGGCCACCGCCATCAAACACCTACTGGATGGCCAGGTGGACCTAGCGCTCTTGCCGACGTCCGATCCGAAGGCCTTCATTCGCCGCTACTCCCCCGAACTCACCGTCCACCAGGTGGCCACGTTCGATTACTCCGTCGCCCTTCCCCAGCGCCTCGCCGAGTTGGAATCCCCCGTCTCCCTCGCCGAGCTGAAAAAGGAAACTTGGCTTGTCCCACCGCGCAGCCGCGAACTTCCTGAACTGGCCGAGCTCTACCATGACCTGTGGAATAGCCGACCGAGCCTCAAGCCGGAAAAGACCCAGGAGGTCGCCAGCCTTAATGGCGCGATTCCTATGGTCTCCAGTGGCCTCGGCGTCAGCATCGTGCCCAATTGCGCACCTACTGTGCAGCCACACGGCATCATCACCCGCCCCATTGCTGATGACCTGCCGCGCTACTACGCCATCGTGGCCTACCGCACGGATCGCGAGCTGACCGCAGCTGCCCAAGACTTGGTGGACATCCTGCGCACGCCGCAGCGCACCCTGGCTTAGGTTTCCCCGCCCTCGTGGGCTACTATGAGTGCGTTGTAAGCCCCCATAGCTCAGTGGATTAGAGCAGTGGGTTTCTACCCCATGTGTCGCGGGTTCGAATCCTGCTGGGGGCACCGCTGTCATGAGTCGCGACATGTTTGACAGATGAGTCGCGACATCGTTAACAAACCGGCATTCCAGTTGCTTTTTGTTCTGGGGTGCCGGTTTCTTCGATCAGGCGAGCAGTGCCAGGGCGCATCGTTCCAAGCAGCAGTACCAAGACGCCGTAAGAACACCTACGTCTGACGGGCGGAGCCCTCTCCCTCTTGGGCTCTAGAAGGTGCCTTAGGCCCTGAATGGCCGCACTCTATTTCGACGCCACCGGATTGGCGTACAGCTTTGACGATGGCCATATTGCGGTTAGGACTGTTCATAGTGTCAAACATGTCCCGACTCACCAGTCAAGCATCACCCGACACGGTAAGGTAGCCCTAAGCGTCAAATATGTCGCGGCTCACCTGTCAAGCATCACGACGATTCCCTCAGGCACAGACTGTCAAATATGTCATGAACTCAGACACTGCTGGGGGCACCGCGCGAAAGCCTTGAGGCGCCGAGTTTCTCGCCGCTTCAAGGCTTTTTGTTTACGCTAGGACTCACCATGCCCCCACTCCGGAAAGGCTTAACCATGTCACTTCCCGCCCCTTCCCGCACGTCCTATGCCCTCATTACGGGCGCCAGCCAAGGCATTGGCAAGGCCATGGCGCAGGATTTCGCAGCCCTGGGCTATAACGTCATCCTTGTGGCCCGCCGCCGCGAGGTCCTGGAGTCCATCGCCGCCGAGCTCGAGCAGCGCCATAATATCGAGGCCATTGCTCTACCGGCGGATCTAGCGGTAGCTGACGACGTCGCCCGTGTGGCCGAGACCATCGCCACCCGCGAGGTGTCGATCCTGGTCAACTCCGCCGGCATCGCCAGCTTCGGCCCCTTCATGGACCAAGACTGGTCGTACGAGACGACACAGTTCGAGCTCAACGGAACTGCCGTCCACCACCTCACGCGAGCCGCCTTGGAACAGATGCTGCCTCGCCGCAGCGGCGCCATTTGCAATGTCGGCTCTGCCGCGGGCAATATCCCCATCCCTAATAACGCCACCTACGTTTTCACCAAGGCGGGCGTCAATGCGTTTACGGAGGCCCTGCACTACGAGCTGAAGGGCTCCGGCGTCTCGTGCACCCTGCTCGCCCCCGGCCCCGTACGCGAGGCCACCATCGCAGAAGAAGACCAGTCGATCGTGGACAAGGTGGTACCGGACTTTTTGTGGACCACCTACGAGTCATGCTCCCAAGAAACCATCGAGGCCATGCGCCGCAATCAGCGCCGCGTGGTGCCCGGCCCGCTATCTAAGGCGATGAATACCCTCAGCCAGGTGCTGCCCACCCCGGTGATTGCACCGCTGGTAGGCAGCTTCTACGCCAAGATGGGCTAGGCCCCGGCGCCTTCTAAGTCCTTGTCTTTGTCTTTGAGCATGCTGCCCTCGCCGCGTGCTCGTTTGCGCTCTACCCAGAAGTCCGCGTTCTTGATACCCAAAGCTTCTGGGTCGAACTGCGGATCCTTGCCGGCCTTCTTCTGCTTTTCGTAGTCCTTGAGTGCCTTAAGCGCAGGGACCTGCAGAAAGAGGATGGCGATGATATTGAGCCATGCCGTCGTGCCGACGCCGATATCGCCCAGCGCCCACGCCGCACCCGGAGTGGTGGTGGCACCAACAATGACAGAAACAATAATCAGCGCGCGCAGCACCCAAATCAGACCACGGCGGGCCGTGCGGGAGCGGACCCAACGGTTGAAGTAGGTCAGGTTGACTTCGGACATGTAGTAGTACGCCAGGACCGTGGTAAAGGCGAAGAAGGCAATGGAGACGGCAATGAAGGTTGGGCCCCAACCGGCAAAGACGCTATCGAGGCCGGACTGCACGTAGCCAGGGCCAACCTCGACGCCATCAGGAAGCGAGCCTTTGTAGACCACTTCGCCGTCCTCGGAGCTGCCGCGGAAGACGGTGTACATATCCGTAGAAATAATCATGAACGCGGTGGCCGAGCAGACAAAGAGCGTATCGACGTACACCGCGAAGGACTGCACAAAGCCCTGCTTAGCGGGGTGGGAGACCTCGGCGGCTGCAGCGGACTGCGGGCCGGTACCCTGGCCGGCCTCATTGGAGTAGATGCCGCGCTTAACACCCCACATGATGGCCGCGCCCAGCATGCCGGAGAATCCGGCTTCCATATTGAATGCGGACCTGAAGATGAGCCCGAAGACCTCCGGAATCTGCGAGAAGTTCATACACATGACCACCACGGAAATCACGATATAAATGACCGCCATGAATGGCACAACAATAGTGGCGAAGGTCGCAATGCGCTTCACGCCGCCAATAATGATGATGGCCAGAATGCCCGCCAAGACGACGGCTGCCCAAGTGGAGTTAATCCCCCACGCGGTATCGGCCGCGGCGGCCACCGCATTGGCCTGGATGGCAGGCAAGAAGTAGCTGGTAGCCAAGATCATGGCGACGGCAAACACGATGCCATAGACCACCATGAAAGGCGCCGCCTTAGTGTGCTTGTAGGCCTTTTCGATGTAATAGGCCGGCCCGCCGCGGTACTCACCGGTGTCCTGGTCCTTCTCCTTGTAAATCTGCGCCAACGTACTCTCGATGAACGAGGTGGACGAGCCCAACAGCGCCACTGCCCACATCCAGAACACGGCACCAGGCCCACCGAAGGAGATGGCTGTGGCCACGCCGGCGATATTGCCCACACCCACGCGGCCAGAGAGCGAGACCATCAAGGATTGGAAGGAAGACACGCCATCGGCGGATTTTTCTCCGTTAACGATCTGCTTGAGCATGTCCGGGATGCAGCGCACCTGCAGGCCGCGTGTCACCACGGTGAAATAGATACCCGCGCCGAGGCATAAAAACACCAAGACGGGGGACCAAATTACGGTATTGAGGGCATCGAGGAAGTTTGCCATCTGGTCTCTCCTAAGTCTGTCGCACCTCCCGAATGAAGAGCGATTAACCAGAGTATGCCCTAACTCACATCTGCGAGTGAGGCAAATCACCGATTAATTTTATGCAGTACGGTGCCACACTTTCTAAAAGGTTGCGCTGCCCAGTAGTAATCGCCCCTCCTGAGCACCCCAGCTCGTACCCCATACAGGGGTAAAAGCACGCGGGCGTAGAATGGACTGCATGCCACATTCCGAGATAGCCGCAAAACACGACCGCCTCGTCTGGATCGATTTGGAGATGACCGGCCTCGACCCCGAGCGCCACGTCATCGTTGAGGTCGCCGCCGTCATCACCGATGGCAACCTCAACATCCTGGGCGAAGGCATCGACCTCGTCGTCCACGCCACCGAGGATGAGCTGGCACAGATGGATTCCTTTGTTACACAGATGCACGCTAAGTCCGGGCTGGATAAGGAAATCCGCGAGTCCACCACCTCCATCGGAGAAGCCGAGGATGCCGTACTCGCGCTCATCAATGAGCATTGCGATCCGGAGCACCCCGCCCCCCTGGCCGGCAACTCCATCGCCACAGATCGCACCTTCATCCGCACTTATATGCCGCGGCTCGATAGCGCCCTGCACTACCGCATGATCGACGTCTCCACCATCAAGGAGCTTGCCCGCCGGTGGCACCCGCGTGCTTACTTCAACCAGCCCGATAAGGGCATGGCCCACCGCGCACTGCAGGACATCATCGAATCCATCCGCGAGCTGGACTTCTACCGCCGCAGCGTCTTCCGCACCGACGAGGGCCCCACCTCCCCCGAGGCGGAGGAGATCAAGGCCGAAACCACCGCAAATTACCAGGCGTTTTTGTAATTTAGGCGGCGTGAGTTAACCTATATCTCGTTGCTTTCACGCAGCGATGGTGGCTGTAGTTCAGCTGGTAGAGCACCAGGTTGTGATCCTGGGTGTCGCGGGTTCGAGTCCCGTCAGCCACCCCAAATGCCCGAGCCTTGCGCTCGGGCTTTTTCAGTTTTCCGCCTGCAGGCTCGCCAGCAGCTCCTCCGAACGCGCCCGACCGGCCACATCTGGCATGTCTCCGGTCACCACAAACTCGCTAACACCCAGCCGCTTGCCGACGCCCCTAAGCTCCTCCCCCACTTCCCTCACCGTTCCCCATACGTCATGGGCCAGCGCCTCCTCAATGCGCCGGCGCTGCTGCCCCGTCAGCGCATCCATGTCCAGCTCTCCTGCAGGCCGCAGGGCCGCGAACTCGCCGGTAGATTGCGCGAGTACCTTGGCATAGGCCTCCGGTAACAACAGATCACGGGCGGCCGCGGACGTATCGGCAACGGCAATATTGAGCGAGGAGATGATAGGTGGGGCGTCGGCAAGCGCATGCTCCCGATACACCCGCGCGGCTGCCTCCTGCGTGGCCACCGGACCACCCAAGATGACGCCGAGCCCCATCTTGGCTGCAACCATGGCCGATCGAAAGCCCGCCAAGACGTAGATCGGAGTGCCCGCATACTCCGGCCGCACCGTCACCGCCTCCTCGCCGCGCAGGTAGCGCACCAACGTCGCCAGCTCCGCCTCAAAGCGCTGCTTCACCTCGGCCGGGTCGCCCTGGCGCAGCGCCCGCCGCACCGGACCGGTAAAGCCAACAGAGGAACCAATTCCAATATCGATGCGCCCGGGATACAACGCCTCGAGGAGGTTTATCTGCTCGGCCACCAGAAACGGCGGGTGATTTAACAGCATGATGCCGGCCGTGCCCACCCGAATGCGCTGCGTGTACGCCGCCACGTGGGCTGCCAACATCCCCGGCTGCCCCGCCGGAATGCCCGGCACGCCATGATGCTCGGCCACCAGAAATCGCTGGAAACCAAGCCGCTCCACATGCCGCGCGTGCTCAGCTACCTGGTCCAACGACCCGGCCGCCCCGCGGTCTAAAACAGAAAAGCGCATGGCCACCACTGTAGCCATGCGCTCATCGCCTGCGCCGCTCTTGGGCGCTACTGATTGGCATCCGCGTTGCCCTTGGACCACTCGTCCCAGGACATATTCCAGTCACCCAGGCCGTCCATCGCATTAAGCGTTTCACCGTAGGTATTGAACACGCGCACCACGTCGCCGCGCTTCATCGTCTCCTGGAACCACTGGGCGGCCTCCGGCGTCACGTTAATGCAGCCGTGCGAGGTGTTGGTATTGCCCTGCGCCCCTACGGACCACGGAGCGGAGTGAACATAGATGCCGGAATAGGACATCTGGGTAGCCCAGTCCACGGTCGTGCGGTAGCCGCCTGCCTCATGGGCTAGGCCAAAGGTCTCGGAGTCCATCAGCAGCTGCGGGTGCTCATCGCCAATGATGTAGCGCCCGTTTGGCGTATCGTACTGATAATCGCGGCCGAGCGAGACCGGGATGGCGCGCAAGAACTTCTTATTCTTAAAGACCTTCATGGTCTTGGTGGCGTTATCGATAATCGCCACGGTGCGGTCACCGATGGTGAAATTGGTCTTGGCGTTCTCGCCGCCGTAAATTCCGCCGCCTAGGTCCTTGCCATACTGGTCCACCTTCACCTCAACCTTGGTGCCAGGCTCCCAGTATTCCTTTGGACGCCAGCGCACCTCTTGGTTGTTGACCCAGTAGAAAGCGCCCTTGACCTCAGGGCTGGTGGTGACAGTAATGGTCTTCTCGGCCGCCTTGCGGTCCGTAATCGGCACGCCGAAGTTCACACCAATGACCTGGCCTACGCCCACCTCAGAATCCGGGATTGGGCTAAGCGAGACTTCGGCAACGCCCGCTGCTTGCGGGGTGGAAAAGCTGAGGTTCTTCTTGTTGCCATCCACATCGGAGGCCACGATGGAATAGGTGTGGTTATAGCCCAAGTCTTCCGCGGTAGACCACGTCTTGGCATCCTTGGAGAGCTTTTCTTTGACTTCCACGCCCATTTCATTGGTCATGGTGACGCTCTTCAGCTTGCCGGTGGTCTCCACGGTCACAGGCTTAGACGGATCCACATTCTGTGCCCCGTCCTTCACGGAAGCCGAGAGGCCGTCCTTCTTCTTTTCGGACTCTTTGCCCTTTTTGCTGCTTTCTTTCTCCCCGCCCGCACTTGCGGCGGTGGTGGATTCTTGGTCAGCGGTTTGATTCTCGGCAGAGGAATCAGAGGAGCAGGAGGCGGCGGCTAGGGAAATGCACGCAACGCCCGCGGCCGCGATGAGGCGGCGCGCAATAGGGAGGGAATGTTTCACTGAGTTGCCCTTAGACACGTATTTGCTGCTTTCAAAGACCAATTTAGATTAGCGTCTCGCTCCAGCAATTACCAGAAGCCACTTCAGGCATTAACCAATTCGTTATACACTCCTAAAAATATGCGATGACCAGGCGATTTTACACTTTTCAAGAATGGCTGCTAGAGTATCTACTCGTTGCACAGAGAGCCACACGGCAGGAAGTCAACAATGCGCCATTAGCTCAATTGGCAGAGCAACTGACTCTTAATCAGTGGGTTCGGGGTTCGATTCCCTGATGGCGCACCACTTAAAAATTTAAACAAAAAATTAGGCCGGGCAATCGCCCGGCCTTTTTGTTATCTTACCCGCAGCGGGGCAATGAGCGGAGCGCCGCCATGCTGGACGACGTCCGCCTCTACCCCATACACGCCTTCCACGAGCTCCCCCGTGAGAACGTCCGACGGCGCGCCCTGAGCGCGAATATGGCCCTTCTTAAGCACCACCAGCTGGTCGCACATGCGCGCAGCCAGGTTGATGTCGTGGATGGCCACTAGGCCTAGGCTGCCGTCGCGCTTCGCCTTCGCACGCACCTCATCCAATACAAAGATCTGGTGGTGCAGGTCGAGGGCGGACGTAGGTTCGTCGAGAAGCATCAGGCCTGGGTTACCCACCAACATCTGCGCCACCGCCACCAGCTGGCGCTGGCCGCCGGAAAGCTCATTGAGGTAGCGCGAGGCAATCGCATCCAGCCCCAGCGAGTGCAGCACCTCACCGGTGCGCGTAATCGGGTCCTCGCAGGCCTCACGGCGCGCAGAAATCAGCACGGCCTCAAAAGCGCGCAGCGCGGCCGTGCTCGTGAGATCCTGCGGCACGTAGCCGATGAGCTGCCGGCGACGCTTGCCGCGCGGTGCCGTGCCATCGACGCGGAAATCCACCTCACCATCGCAGCCGCGGTGCACGCCGGCCAAGGACTTGATAAGCGTGGTCTTGCCGGAGGCATTCGGCCCCAACAGGCCCACCAACTGCCCGCCGTGGAGTTTTTCCACATCCACGGACTCCAGCACGCGGTGCTTGCCATAGGCCGCACTCAGCCCGGAAATAGTCAGTTCTACGTCCACAGTGCCCTCCTTCGGGTCATAACGATGGCAATGAAGAATGGCACGCCCAGAAGCGAGGTAACGATGCCAATGGGAATAGCCAGGCCCGGCTTAATCATCAGGCTCACCGCATGCGCGGCACACATCACGGCCGCGCCCGCCGCCATGGAGGCCGGCAAGAAGTAGCGCTGGTCCTCGCCCACCAACATGCGGGCGATGTGCGGGCCTACCAAGCCAATGAAGCCGATGATGCCGGCGAAGGCCACGGTGGTCGCCGCAACGAGCGAAACCACGATGAGCACCACAACGCGCAGGCGGGAGGTATTGATGCCCATGGCGGTAGCGCGGGCGTCGCCAAGCCGCAAGGCAGTAAGGCGCCAGCCCAGCGCCCACAAAATAGGCAGGGCGATAATCAGCACGGCCGCCAGCACGCCGTTGGCCGCCCAATTGGCGCGGGTAAGAGAGCCCATGGACCAAAAGACAATCTGCTGCAGCGCCTCGGCCGAGGACTGGTACTGGATAAGCGCCAGCATGGCCTGGAAGAAGAACACCAAGCCGATGCCCAACAGCACCATAGTCTCCGCCTTCGCGCCGCGGATAACGGCCGCGACCACGATGATGGTTGTCGCCACTGCGGCCGCGAGCCATGCCACCAGCGCCAGATTAAACTGCGGCTGCGCAATCAGCTGCCACTTGAGCACGATGGAGGTCGCGCCACCAAATGCGGCGGCCGCGGAAATGCCGAGCGTAAAAGGCTCGGCCAGCGGATTATTGAGGATGGTCTGCATTTCCGCGCCGGCCAAAGACAGGGCCATGCCGATGAGCACGGCCATCACGGCCATAGGCAGGCGCAGCTGCCACAGCACCGTGCGCGTCTGGTCATCCAGCCCCGCGGGATTCACGATGCCCTTCATGACCTCGGCCGGGCTGATATCAATCGCGCCCACAAAGTTGCTGATAATAAAGGCCACGGCCGCAATCAGCGTCAGGCCCGCCACAATACCGATGCGTTGCCACGTTAACTTCTTATGCTGCCGCGCTAGAGCGGCTACCTCTGCACCCTCCATTAGTTGGTGCTAAAGAAGGTTCCCTCGCCAGAGACCGGCGAGTACTTTTCTTGCGCGTCCATCCACTGCTTGGCGACGTCCGTATCGGCGTACGCCTCCGGATCAACCCACTCGGCCACCTGCAGCAGCGCCAGGTAATTAAACGGCGAATCATAGAACTGGTGCCACATGCTGTGGAAGTGGTGTTCCTTGACCGCACGCAGCTTATCGAAGCCGGCCTGCTTGCCCGGCAGCTTAGCCACGCTACCCTTGGCTTCCTTTTCATCGATGCCATAACCGACGGCCGCATAGCCGACTGGGTGACCCTCATCGTCCTTCATATCGGACCAATCGCCACCGGTAGCAATGATCATGTCCGGGTCGGCTTCTAGGACCTTTTCCGGGGTGATTGTGCCGGACTCGCCCGGGATGATTTCATCGGCAATATTCTCGCCGCCGGCCGCGTTGACCAGCTGGGAGATATTGGAATCGTTCCACGAACCGCAGCAATCGGAAACGCCGGCCGCACGCCAGACGAAGGTCCGCGGCTTATCCTTAACCTTCTCCGCGCGTTCCTCCACCAAGTCCACGGTCTTTTGCCAATCCGCGTTGAATTCCTCCGCGCGGTCCTCTTGGCCGAAGATTTCGCCGAAGATGTCCATGGTCTTAGGCGTATTCTCCAGCGGGTCGCGGCGGAAGTCGGTCACCGCGTACTGCAGGCCGGCCTGCTCCATCTTGTCGGTCAGGCCCGCTTCGCGGGAGGCATCGTATTGATCCAGCGACAGCACGATGAGATCCGGATCCAAGCTCACAAGCTTCTCCACGGTGACATCGCCTTTGGTGAAGCCGCCAATCTCCGGAACCTCGTTAACGGAGGGCAGCTCCTTTTCCAGCGCGTTGTAGTAATCCGGCACGTTTTGCTTCAAGTCCGTGCCAATGCCGACGACCTTATCCAGCGGATTATCGGTATTGAGCACGCCGGTGGCAAAAATCGATCGACCCTCCCCCAAAATCACGCGATCGGGAGCCTTATCCAGTTCCACATCACGGCCGGTGATATCGGTGAAGGAGAACTCAGCATCGCCGCTGGAGCCGCCAGCTACTTCCTCAGCCGCGCCGCAGCCGACGAGCGCGGTTGCCGACGCCGCCACAACCGCCATCACCTTGAAGGGGGTATGAGCCATTTTTAGTCCTTGGTTGTTGGATGCCCTCGCGGCAGCCGCGAGGAGCCTTACATAGGACATCCTAACCTGACTAAGTAAGGTAACCCAAACCTAAACGGGTTCACCGTTGATCGTGTAGTCTTCCGGCTCTCCCTTGGGCACCTCGGTGCCGTCCGACATGGTGCGATCTTCCAGCTCCCCATCCGGATCCACGATGGCAATATCGAAGCCAGACTCGCGAATTCGGCGCAGCCCCTCCTTCAGCATGCGTCGGCCCATGCGGTTCGTGCCCGTAATATGCGATAGCTCGAGCACCACCGTGCCCTCGCCAAAATCCGACTCCATCAACTCGTACAAGATAGTCTCGGCCGCGTTGAAGTTGATCAGGCCCTGCAGGTAGATCACGGTCAGCTCCGCGTCCTGCTCCACCTTGCGCACCGGGTTCACGCCATAGCGCTCGTCCGTAGACATCAGGTGCAGGCCCATGTCCTTCGACAACAGCTTGAACGCATCCACCCCGCGCACCGAGTTGCCTTCCTTGTTCAGTCGCGGCGAGAATGTCGCCACGCCCAGCTGGCCCGGCAGCGTGCCCAGCAGGCCGCCCGAAACACCCGACTTCGCCGGGATACCCACCTCGGCCATCCATCGGCCGGCGCCGTCGTACATGCCAGCCGAGCTCATTACCGATAGCGTCAACCGGCACACGTCCGCATCGAGAATCTTGTCCCCCGTCACCGGCTGCACGCCACCATTCGCCAACGTTGCCGACATCACGGCCAAATCCCGCACCGTCACCACAATCGAGCACTGCTCAATATAGGTCGACACCGCATCGTGCGCCTCGTCCTGGATGATGTCGTAGTTGCGCAACATGTGCGCCAGCGAGAGGTTGCGTTCGCTGACTTCCAGCTCGGAGGAACGCATGGCGTCGTCGATAAGCAAATCGCGCCCCGCCAGCCGCGAAAAATAGGTGCGCAGGCGCTCCACGCGCGCGGCAGGCTCCGAATCCACGCCATTAATCAGCTGCGTGACCGCAATCGCGCCCGCATTAATCATCGGGTTGACCGGCCGATGGTCATCTCGGTTGAGCGAAAGCTCGTTGAAGGCCTCGCCCGAAGGCTCCATACCCACAATCTCGCGCACCGCGGAAAGACCAAGCTCCTGGAGAGCCAGCGCATAAACAAAAGGCTTGGACAAGGACTGAAGGGTAAATTCCACCTCATCATCGCCCGCAGAATAAACGTGGCCGGTGGTGGTGCACATCGCGGCGCCGAGATATTCAGGCTCCGCCTTAGCCAGCTCCGGAATATAGTCCGCCACGGCGCCGTCGCGATTATCGCGCACCTTGGTGAGGATTTCCTGCAAATAAAAAGGGATTGGTGTCTTCATCCCAACCCAGCCTACGAAAAAGTCCCCGCGGTGTGCGGGGACTTCACAATTAGTGGCGCTCGGACAGCAGGCGCTGCAGCTCCTTCAGGTCGCTCTTGCGGCGGCGAGAGCGGAAGACCGAGAAAGCAATCAGGCCAACCACAGCGGCGCCGACGCCACCCAGGGCCATCTGCACGTTGCGGTCCTGCAGCTTATCGGTGGCCGCGGTCTTAGCCTCGTTGGCAAAGTTCTGCGGCTTGCTGCGCTGTGCCAGCTCGTCCAAGGTGCCGGCCAGCTGGCGGCGGGTGCGCTCGATATCGCGCTGAATGTCTTCAATATTGCGTGCCACGAAGTTCTCCTCTTAACTTAGGTTCGCTCTTAACGGGGTCATTCTACCCCGCCGCCCCAAAAGCGTGCAGCCCGGGCGGTAAGTAAGGTGGAAACCATGACTGAAAACCGTTTGAATGTTGGAGATACCGCCCCTGCTTTTGCGCTTGCCGACGACGCCGGAAACACCGTTTCCCTCGCCGATTACGCAGGCCAGCGCGTACTTGTCTACTTCTACCCCCTCGCCAATACCCCGGGCTGCACCAAGGAAGCCTGCGATTTCCGCGATTCCCTGGAACAGCTCAATGATCTCAATATTGCCGTCGTAGGCATCTCGCCAGATAAGCCGGAGGCGCTGGCGAAGTTCCGCGCGGACCACGAGCTGAACTTCCCGCTGCTGTCGGATCCGGATAAGTCTGTCATGACCGCCTACGGCGCGTTTGGGGAAAAGAAGAACTACGGCAAGGTCGTCCAGGGCGTTATCCGCTCCACCTTCCTGGTCGAGCCGGATGGCACCATCGGCCAGACGCACTACAACGTCAAGGCCACCGGCCACGTCGCCCGCGTGATGAAGGGACTTAGCTAGCGCGTGGGAGAGATTCTGCTACCGCGGCGTCGGCCAGCGCAGGCGCGCAGTCGCGAGCGCTTCGAGCGCATTCTGCAGGCCGCCCGCGCCGTGCTTGTCGACGTCGGCTTTGAATCCTTCACCGTCGACGAGGTCGCCCACCGCGCCGGGGTGCCCATCGGCACGCTGTATCAGTTCTTTGCCAATAAATACGTGCTTGTCTGCGAGCTCGACCGCCAAGACACGGCCGCCAGCCGGGCCGAAATCGAGCGCTTCTCCCGCCGTGCCCCGGACGTGCAGTGGCCCGATGTGCTGGATGAAACCATCGATCACCTGGCGCGCATGTGGCGCGACGATCCCTCCCGGCGCGCCGTGTGGCATGCCGTGCAATCCACCCCCGCCACCCGCGCGACGGCCGCAGATACCGAGCGTCAGCTGCTTTGCCCCTTGTCAGAAATCCTCTCCCCACTCGCGCCGTCCATGAGCGATGACGAACGCATTGACCTGGCCGGCTTCCTTATCCACAGCGTGGTCTCGCAGCTCAATTACGCAACTGCGGGCGACCCCAGTGGCTTTGATGCCGTGGTCGTAGAGATTAAGCGCATGCTCGTTTCGTATCTATTTGCCATTGCAGCCCACTGGGGCAGTTGACGCTTAAACAAGTTATCCACAGCTGCGGACGTCTTCGCCTCGGCTCACCCGCCGGCTCTGCTTAAAGTTGCAGCCATGAGCGCACTTAAGGCCTATGCCACCCACATAGCCTCGGCGATGGACATCCTCGCCGAGGCCCACGGCATGTCTGAGCGCGCCCTTCTCGAGCTGGGCTTACCTGACGTCGAGGCCCGCGACCTCCGCGCGCTGGCCGCGGTCTACTTCGGACCGACCGGCTTTAGCCGCAAGCAACGCCACGCAGCCGCGGCCGCCCGCCACCACGACCTCATAACGCTCAAGCTGATTGAAAAGTACGTCTCCCGGGTGCGTACTAAGCGTGAGGCGTGGAACCTGCGCGTGGAGCTGTGCCGCCTGCGTGGGCCGGCTTCTGAAATTGCCCGCCGCGCCAAGCAGCGCCTGCGCGAACTTCGCCCGCGCCGCATGCCACCCCGCGAAGGCGTCCAACTCCTTCGCCGCCCTAACGGACCGTGGACCATGCGGATTACCGCACCCTCGGCCTTCCTTGCTGAATTCGACGCCGCGCTCGACCCCGACCGCCCCCTCGATTCCCTCCGCGACCTCCTTCGCGGCACCGGCGCGCCTTCCGCGCGCACCACCACCAACGTCATCATCCCGCTCAACGCTCTAGACCAAATCCTGGACGGCGACGGCGAGGAAGTCACGCTGCGCCTTAGCAATGGCGCCACCATTTCCGGCGCCGAACTCGTCGAGCGCACCTTCACCGAACACGGCCTCGCCACGCTTATCCACCCCGTCAAGGGTCCAGTCAACCTGTATCGCACATCGCGCTACGCCACCGAGAAACAGCGGCAGATGGCCGCGGCCGAAAATCCCACCTGCCCGTGGCCGCCGTGCAACCATCCGGCAGACAAGGCCCAGATCCATCACCTCAAAGCGTGGAAGCACGGCGGGTTGACCAATATGGAGAACCTGACGGTGTGCTGCCCCTACCACAACGGGGTCAACCAAGATGATCCAAATGCCCCGCCGCTGCGCGGGCGCCTTGCCCGTGTCAATGGCAAGGTCCGCTGGATTCGTTAGCGCTGCCTCTGCGAGGTAGCGCTACTCGGCGTGCTCTAAAAAGTCCGCGTAGACTTCGGCGGCTACCCGCGCGAATTCGGCGGGCGTCATGCGGGCCATGCCCTCCGGCAGGCTGCCCCACAGCGGGCAGCCGGTCACCTGCGGCATCTCCTCGAGGTTCAGTCGGGTAGCTAAATCCGGATCGGCCGGCAGCGAGCCACCAATCAGCCCGAGCACCTCGATTCCGTGGCGTTGCGCCTCGCGCACAGTCAGCTCGGCCGCGTTGAGGCTTCCTAGGCTGAGGGAGGTGACGATGAGGAGCCTATCGGCGACGTCGGCAAGCGTATAGGCGTCCGTCAGACGCACGAGCAGCCCGCCGGCGCCTTCAACAAGCACCACGCGGCCGGGCGCGTCAAGGGCGGCAATCCACTCCTTGAGTTCCTGCAGGCCGGGTTGGTCCATGCCGGCCCGGCGCGCAGAAAGGTTTGGCGCCAGCGGCTCCGGGAAGCGCACCATCTCGGTGACCTCCACGCCTGCCAGCTTGCCGACGGTCACCGCATCCCCCTTCCCCTCCGGCTCCCCCGTCTGCAGTGGCTTAGCGTAGACAACCTCACGGCCGCGCTGCTTGAAGGCACTGGCGAGCGCGGCCGTGGCCACCGTCTTGCCGACGTCCGTGTTCGTCCCCGTCACGTAAATAATCACTGTCGTCCTCCTGCTACCGCGGCGCGCACGCCGCGGCACATCTGGGTTACTTCGTCGGCGGTGCTGATAAACGGCGGCATGATATAAATCAGTCGGCCGAACGGGCGCAACCACACGCCCTGTTCCACGGCCGCGGCCGTCGCAGCGGCCATATTTACTTCGCGTTCCATTTCCACCACGCCGATGGCACCAAGCACGCGCACATCCGCTACCCACGGCTCCTCGGCTAGGTCTGCAAGCCCGCGCTGCAGCTGCTTTTCGATGCCCGCTACCTGCTCGCGCCAGTGCCCTTCCACAATGAGCGCAGTCGCCTCGGCCGACACGGCGCAAGCGAGCGGATTAGCCATAAACGTCGGCCCATGCATCAACGCGCGCGGGCGCATTCTCTCGGACACCTTCGCGGTAGCGAGCGTGGCGGCCATGGTCATAAACCCACCGGTCATCGCCTTGCCAACGCACATAATATCCGGCACGACGCCGGCTGCTTGGGTAGCAAAAAGGTCGCCAGTTCGGCCGAATCCGGTGGCGATTTCGTCGGCGATGAGCACGATACCGTGGCGGTCACAGATATCCCGGGCCCCGCGCACCAGCTCGTGGTCATGAAAGCGCATGCCTCCCGCACCTTGGACTACAGGTTCAATGACTAGGGCCGCGACCTCCTCAGTGATGCACGCTTCCAGCTCGTGCAGATAGGTTGCGCGCTCGGCCGGGCTAGCTCCGCGGGTAGGCGGCGCTGGGGCGAAAATCTGGCGCGCTAAGGTGCCAGTCCACATCGAGTGCATGCCGCCTTCAGGATCGCACACGCTCATCGCCGCGAAGGTATCGCCGTGATACCCCGATCGCCACGTCAGCATCTTGGTGCGCTCGGGGTGCCCTAGGCCACGGGCGTACTGTAGCGCCATTTTGATGGCTACTTCTACCGATACAGATCCGGAGTCCGAATAAAAGACCTGTTCGAAATCACCCCGGGTCAGTTCCATGAGGTTGCGGGTAAGCCGCGCGGCAGGTTCGTGGGTGAGCCCGCCGAACATGACGTGGCTCATTCGCTCGATTTGTGCGGCCGCTGCTGCCTTGAGTCGCGGGTGTCCGTGGCCGTGGGCGGCGGCCCACCAGGAAGACATGGCGTCGATAAGCGTGGTGCCATCCGCAAGCGTTAGATGGACGCCGGTGGCCGAGTCCACCACAAGCGTTGGCTCGCCTGGCTCGGCGTAGGGGTGCCAAATGTGTCGCGCATCGAGAGCGGCAATATCCTCCGCTGAAATATCCATGATTTTAGGTCTATCACAGACTTTCGGCCGTTATAGTGCTTTTATGACAATTATTAAACAGCGTTCAATCCGGCGTCTACCGGCGGCTTTACCAGCAGTCGCCGGAATTGAAATGTGGGAGCGCTTTAGCTTCTACGGCATGCAAGCCATCCTCGCCTACTACCTCTATTCCACCTCCGGCGGGCCCGGCATGGACCAAGCACAGGCCACCGCGCTTGTCGGCGCATACGGTAGCCTGCTCTATCTGTGCACGTTCGTCGGCGGGTGGGTCAGCGACCGGCTCTTGGGCGCCGAACGCACGCTCCTTGCCGGCGCGGTTCTGCTCATTTGCGGGCACTTTTCGTTGTCCTTGGTGCCTGGCGCGGCAGGTCTCGTAGCCGGGCTTTTGCCGCTTGCACTGGGCTCAGGCCTGCTCAAGACAGCAGCAATCACCATTCTGGGTGCGGCTTTTCCTCCCGCGGCCGGCGCACGAGATGGCGCCTTCCAGATCTTTTATCTAGGGATTAATATCGGCGCCCTACTCGGGCCGATGCTTACTGGCTGGCTGGCACAAGAATACGGTTACCACGCTGGCTTCCTCGCGGCCGCGATCCTCATGTGTTGCGGGTGCGCCCTCTACGGCACGCTGCGCCGGCGGGTAGTTGCGGAATTCGATTCGCGGCCGCCCAACCCCACCACCACACCGGGCAGGGCCGCGGCGATAGCGTTGGCGGCCGTCGTGGGCGGCGTCGTCGTTGCGGTGACTGTCTCGCCAGATAAGCTGGCCATGCTTTTGCTCCTTACCACGATCACGGCCGCCCTCGCTCTCTTCGCCAGCATGCTGCGGTCGCCGCGGGTCAGCGCGCCGGAGCGGCGGAAGGTCGTGGCATATATTCCGCTGTTTTTCTGCTCTACGGCCTATTGGACCCTCCAACCGCAGATTTACGGCGTGCTAGCCGTGTACTCGGATCAGCGTGTAAACCGCATGGTAGGCGGATTTGAGATTCCAGCGGCGTGGACGCAATCGCTCAACCCCCTGTTCATCTTGGTGTTGTCCCTCCCATTGGCTGCTGGCATGGCCCGATGGGCTCGCTCGCGACGTCTATTAATGGCCGTAGGCATCATGGTGGCTGGTTCCGGAATGTTTGTGCTGTTGCCGTTCGTCGGGGGCGGAGAAAACTCAACGCCGTTCGCGGCTTTGGCCTTGACCATCTTCTTGATGTCGCTCGGCGAGCTATTCATCGGACCAGTGGGCATGGCGGCATCGGCCGCGCACGCACCACGGGCCTACGCGACGCGCTTTTCAGCACTGTACTTTCTCACCATGGCCATCGGCACCTCGCTGGCGGGAACACTATCGACGCTCTATGACCCTTCCTCGGCAGATGCGGAGCGGAACTACCTACTTATTGTCGGAATCGTCCCCGTCGCACTGGGACTCATGCTCTTGGTCGGCCGAAAGGACGTCGTGGACGAGGTGTCGGGCGGCGTCTAAGGTATCGGCTCCTGAGGTAGCTTGGGTGTCAGTGGAGAAAATCTGACACTCGTGATCAGGTATCACCTCCGCGCGGCGGGTTATGCCACGCTGCGCGGTATAGGCATCAAAGAGGTTATCGATGCTCAGGGCTACTCCTCGTTTTTCAGTTGCTCGCGCAGCTGCTGGAAGTACTCGCGGGCAGCCTGGGGCTGCGCAGTGGAGTGCGGGCCCTGCTGCGGCTGCGGCTCTGCCTGCTGGTGCTCGGAGCGTTGCTGCTCAGCGTGCTGGGAAGCGGCGATGGCTTCGCGCTTGGCGCGTTCGGCCTGTCGCTTAGATTCGCGCTCGATTTCTTCAGCGCGGGAAGGCTTCTTAGGCTGCGGGCGACGGCGCTGCGACGGCTCCTCGGCAGAGTCGAGGGCGCGATTGGCCATGAGGACATCGCGCATACCGCTGAAAAGATCGCCCATCCCCTGCGGGTTAGAGGGCATGTAAAGAACGGACGCCTGGCCGTTGTGGGAGACGTCGACCATTGCGTCGAGGTACTGGGAGACCAGCATGAGGGCTTCGGGGGATTCTTCCACGCCGGCGTCGCGAAGCATCTCGTACTGCTGGGCAATGCCCTCGACGATTTCCTTACGCTGGTCGGCGACGCCGCGGCCCTGCAGCTTCTTCGCCTCGGCTGCACCCTCAGCTTCCTTGACCACGCGGATCTTTTCAGCCTCCGCCTGGGCGACGGCCGCCTCGCGCTCGCGCTGCGCCGCGTTAATGGAGTTCATGGACTCGCGCACCCGGGAATCGGGGCGAATATCGGTGACCAAGGTGTTGACAAAATTCCAGCCATACTCGGCCATGTTGTCGCGCAGGGAGGCCGCAACATTGCGGGCGATGGTGTCCTTGGAGGAGAAGGAATCATCTAGGTTCATATTCGCTACGGAGGAACGAACATTGTCCTGGACGTAGGCCACAATCTGCTGCTCGTGATTGGAGAGCATGTAGTACGCCTCGCGCTCGCGCCCCTGGACTACCTCGTACTGCACGGCAACAGGGATTTGGACGAAGACATTGTCCTTCGTCTTGGTCTCCACCATCACATCCAGCTGGCGCACCTGCAGCGAAATCTTATCGCGTACACGGTCCACCCACGGCATCTTAAAGTGCAGGCCAGCATGCGCCACCTTTTGGAATTTGCCCAAACGCTCCAAAATGGCAGCTTCGCGAGTGCGAACGATGAAATAGCCATCGAAAAGCGTTCCCAAGATAATCAGCAGGATAAAAACTATTACTATGGTGGCAATCATTGAATCTCCCTAAATGTCGTGATGATCACTAATATTTTCGCATAGGAAATAGCGAAATGCTAGTGATCGTCGATAAGCGAAAAGAGCTTCCCCAAGATGGTCGCACCATCCTCGCGGATGCCGTTGTGCTGGAATTCATTGTTAATCCACGGCCGCAGGTCTCCCAGGTGCGCGGCCGTAGCCAAGGACTCCTCGAGAGGGACGAAAATATCATCGACGTAGATGGCCGCGGCCGTGGTCGGCACCTCGCCCAACGCGTAGGGCGGGGAGAATTCGTGGCGGGCGAGGCCATGGGCGGCGTCGGCAAACGCGTGCAAGGCCGGGTCCTCGTCGAACTGCCAGGGGAAAATGTGCTCCCCGGTCAGCCAGGTGCCGGCCCCTGCAAACTCCGGAAATTCCTCGCGCACCCGGTGCGCCGCCCAGTTCGTAGCGGCCTGGCCACCGGCGCCGCCATAAATCGACTCATGGATTGCGGCGTACAACGGGGCGTCCACAAAGCTCACGCGCTGGCCGACGTCCGCCAGGAAATCACCCCGCAACCGCTTCTCCCCCGCCACGGTGCGGAAGGGCTCTTCCAGCAGATAGGCCAGCGAATCAAAGCCGGTGCCGCGGCCGAGCTCGATGCCGATGGTACGAAAGCGCAGCGCGGACAGGCGCTCGCCGGTAGGAAGCCGCTCATCTGAATTGTCCAGGTGGGAAATGATCTCCTCGATACGGCCCTGTGCCCACGGGAATTCGCGGTAGAAACGCTGCTGGCGGGCCTTGAGTTTGCTGAAGGTAGCGCGGTAAAGATCGTCCGCGCCCTTCAGCGTGGGGATACCGCCGGTGAAGAAGGCATGCTCGACGCGCTCGGGCGCCTGGGAAAGGTAGGCGGTGATACAAAAGCCGCCGAAGGATTGGCCGAACAGGGACCATTTCTCGAGTCCGAGGTGCTCGCGCAGGCGCTCGGCATCGCGGACGATATTGTCCTGGCGCAGCAACGCCAGGTGCTTGGCGGTGCGCTCTGCGGCCGGGCTAAGCGTATCAATGCGGTGCGAGCGGCCGGTGCCACGCTTGATCCATGAGGATAACGCGGTAGCGCTCTAGCGCCTTGCCAATCAGCCCCGTAGGCGCCAGCGGCCGCGGCGCCGGGAAACCGGGACCGCCCTGCAGGTAGAGCAATGCGGGCAGGCTCTCGCCGCCGGGCGGGATAATTTCGCGGGCGTAGAGCCCAAAAGTCCCGTGGGGATTGGAATAATCCCACGGGACTTCTAGGTGGTGCTCTTTAATTGTGTGGCCGAAGCGGCGATAGGAGGTCATGTCCTCCCAGGCTAGTAGACTTCCAAGCCCTTCGAGCGGAAGACGTCGCGGATTTTCTCCACATCCTCCGGCTTTGGTGGCTTCGTGTCAGCTAGCTGGTAGTTCATGCCCAAGCTATCCCACTTGTCCTTGCCCATATTGTGGAAAGGCAAGACCTCAACGCGCTCAACGTTGGATTTCCAACGCGCCACGATATTGGCCACATTTTCCACGTTCTCTGGCGAGTCCGTGAGGTCTGGCACCACCACGAAGCGGATCCACACCGGCTTGCCCATCTTGTTCAGCCTGTCGCCGAAGTCCAGCGTGGGCTGGAGTTCGCGCTGAGTGACCTTGCGATAGGTTTCCTCGTCGCCCGACTTGACGTCGAGAAGCACGAGGTCGATATTGTCCAGGTCCTCGTCACGCAAACGCGCACCGAGGTAACCGGCAGTATCGATGGTGGTGTGAATGCCCGCATCGTGAACTTCCTTGAGCACGCGGCGCGTGAAAGAAAGTTGGAAGAGGGGTTCACCACCGGAGATGGTGAGACCGCCACCGGAAGCGTTGAAGATTGGCTTATAACGCTTAATGCGCTTGACCACATCCTCGACCCGCTCCAGCGTGCCGGTCTTCATCTCCCAGGTGTCTGGGTTATGGCAGTACTGGCAGCGCAGTGGGCAGCCGGACATGAACATCGTCATGCGGGTACCCGGGCCATCGACGGCGGTCACGAGCTCCCAAGAGTGCACGAGGGCAATATCGCCGGTACGGCGCGCCTCCATGAGTTCGGGGCGGGTAATGTCATCGAATTGAGCGTCATTTCCCAGGCCCGCGGCCGCGCCGCGGACTCGCTCTCCTTCTTCAGGAGAGAGGGTAACGACACCAGTAACGCCATCTGCCATGATTAGGAACCCTGGTGGAAGGTGCGGGAGATAACGTCGAGCTGCTGCTCCTTGGTCAGCTTGACAAAGTTGACAGCGTAGCCAGAGACGCGAACGGTGAGGTTCGGGTACTTCTCTGGGTGCTCAACGGCGTCCTCGAGGGTGGACTTGTCCAGCACGTTGATGTTTGCGTGGTACAGACCAGAGTTCATCTGGTGTGCATCGCGGTTTGCCTTCATTGCTGACATGCGGTCTTCGAAAGTTGGGGTTGCCATGATTTTCTCCTTTTCGAGATGGTTGAGGGTTGGTGGTTTTTACTTCTCCATGATGAAGCCGGCATCCAGAACGCCCACCAAGTTATTGATGCGCTCTTCTGGGGTGCGGCCCAATCCGGAAGGAGTAATGGTGTTGGTCAGCGAGATGCCGTCCAAGGCGTCCTTGTAATCCAGCTTGCCGACGGACAGCATGGAAGCAACCATGCCGTGGCTGTCAGCACCGTTTTCAGGGTTAGCGCCTGGGGAGAACGGCGTGCCGGCCTTGTGGCCCGACGGGAAGGCGCCTGTTGCCTTGCCGTAGACCACGTTCGAGGTAATGGTCAGCACGGACTGGGTTGGGATGGCATTGCGGTACATCGGGATGGCCTTAATCTTTTCCATCACGGTGTGGACAATGGTAGCGGCGATATCATCGGCGCGGTCGTCATCGTTGCCGTAGAACGGGAACTCACCTTCGGTGATGTAGTCCGTAATCAGGCCGGTCTCGTCGCGTACCGGGGTGACCTTAGCGTACTTGATAGCAGCCAGGGAGTCGGCGACGATGGACAGGCCGGCGATGCCGCAGCCCATGGAGCGGACGATATTGGAATCGTGCAGCGCCATCTCGACTGCCTCGTAGGCGTACTTGTCGTGGGAGTAGTGGATGATGTTTAGGGCCTCAACGTAGGTGCCAACAACCCAGTCCAGCATCTCCTCGTACTTCTGCCAGACCTCGTCGAAGTCCAGCGGGCCGTCGCCCTTGATGGGCTCGTAGCCTTCGACAACCTGCTTGCCGGATACCTCATCGCGGCCACCGTTGATGGCGTAGAGCAGAGCCTTTGCGGCGTTCACACGAGCGCCGAAGAACTGCATCTGCTTGCCAACTTCCATCGGGGAGACACAGCAAGCAATTGCGGCGTCATCGCCCCACTGCTCACGAATCTGGCGGTCAGACTCGTACTGGATGGAGGAGGTCTCAATGGAGATGTGGGCGCAGAATTCCTTGTAGCCCTCTGGCAGCTTCGGATCCCAGAAGATGGTGATGTTCGGCTCAGGTGATGGGCCAAGGTTCACCAGGGTCTGCAGCAGACGGAAGGAGGTCTTGGTGACCATGTGGCGGCCGTCGTTGCCAAAGCCAGCGTCGGACCAGGTTGCCCAGTATGGGTCGCCAGAGAAGATCTGGTCGTAGTCGATGGTGCGCAGGAAGCGAACGATACGCAGCTTGAGAACCAGGGAGTCAATGATCTCCTGGGCGTCTTCCTCGGTGATGATGCCAGCGGCGAGGTCGCGCTCGAAGTAGCAATCGAAGAAGGCGGACAGGCGGCCGATGGACATTGCGGCGCCATCCTGGGACTTAATGGAAGCCAGGTAGCCGAAGTAGGTCCACTGCACTGCCTCGTGAGCGGTCTTGGCCGGCTGGGAGATGTCGAAGCCGTAGGACTCGGCCATCTTCTTGAGCTTCTTCAGGGCCTTGATCTGCTCGGAGTGCTCCTCGCGGAAGCGTGCCCAGTGCTCAGAGAAGCCAGCATCTGCGACGGAATCGCGGGAAGCCTGCTTTTCCTCGATCAGGTAATCCACACCATAAAGTGCAACACGGCGGTAGTCGCCGATGATGCGGCCACGGCCGTAAGCATCCGGCAGGCCGGTGATGATGTGTGATGAACGAGCAGCGCGGATGCGCGGGGTGTAGATATCGAAGACCGCATCGTTGTGGGTCTTGCGGTAACGGGTGAAGATCTTCTCCACCTCAGGGTCTACTTCCTTACCCGCTTCGCCGATAGCCTGCTTGACCATGCGCCAGCCACCGAACGGCATCATGGCGCGCTTCAGCGGGGTATCAGTCTGCAGACCGACGATAACGTCGTCGTCCTCTGAGATGTAGCCGGCCGGGAAGGCGTCGATGTCGGTCGGGGTGTGGGTGTCAACGTCGTAGACGCGCTGCTTGCGCTCGACGGACAGGTACTTCTTTTCCAGGGTGTCCCAGACGCGCTTGGTCTTCTCGGTCGGGCCTGCCAGGAAGCTGGAGTCGCTGTCGTACGGCGTGTAGTTGCGCTGGATGAAGTCGCGGACGTTGATGCCCTCGGTCCATGGACCGGACTCAAATCCCTTCCAAGCTTCAAACTGTTGAGGCTGCGTTGCGGTAGTCATAATTCCCTTCTTTCGGGCGAATTTCTAGCAGGGGATAAATGCCGCTTTCTTCGAGCCACAGCACCAAGCCCCTCTGGCCTCAATTGTTGACCAATTGCCTGGTAATAACAAGTCTCGCAAACGTTTGAAAGCCAAGTAATAAACCGGTCGTGTTGTTTAGCTGGTTAGTGGTTTCATGCAGAACGCACGTACGTCTTTTATCGGGGGTGAACTAGCCCCGAACGTGTTCCTCATCACCGCTAGATTTTGGTCGCTACCTGCACGAACCTCTACTGTTAATCCCGTTCAGCTTCGCTTCCGCACAAAGGAGGACTTCGTGGCTTCCCAGCCCAAGCATCCAGTAGATATCGTCCCACCCGCCCCCAAACTAGCCGCCTTGGGTTTACAACATGTGCTGGCGTTTTATGCCGGCGCAGTCATCGTCCCGCTGCTCATTGCCGGCTCGCTCAATCTGGATGCGGAAACCACCATCCACCTCATTAATGCGGATCTGTTGACCTGTGGCATTGCGACGATCATTCAGTCCCTGGGCGTCGGCAAGCGCATTGGCGTGCGCCTGCCCATCGTGCAGGGCGTGACTACAACGGCCGTCTCCCCGATTATTGCCATTGGCCTGGGCGCGACCGACGGCGCGGGTGGGGTGGCCTCGCTGCCTACCATCTATGGCGCCATTATTGTCGCCGGCCTTTTTACCTTCTTTGCGGCGCCGGTCTTTGGCAAGGTGCTGCGCTTCTTCCCGCCGGTGGTCACCGGTTCGGTCCTGCTGGTTATGGGTACGTCACTGTTGGGGGTATCGGCCAATGACTTTGTCAATTACGCCGAGGGCGTGCCGGCCACCCGCGACTTGCTCTATGGCTTTGGCACGCTCGCGGTCATCATCTTGGTGCAGCGTTTTTCCTCGGGATTCCTGGGCACCCTGGCCGTGCTCATCGGCCTAGTCTTAGGCACTGGCGTGGCGCTCGTGCTTGGCGACGCCTCCTTTGACGAGGTCTCCTCCGCCCCCGCCCTCGGCATTACTACCCCGTTCTACTTCGGTATGCCGAAGTTTGACCTAGTAGCTATTTTCTCGCTCATCATCGTCATGATCATCACCATGGTGGAGACCACCGGTGACGTCTTTGCCACCGGCGAGATTGTAAAAAAGCGCATCCGCCGCGATGACGTCGTGCGTGCCATTCGCGCCGATGGTCTGTCCACCCTGGTGGGCGGCGTGATGAACTCCTTCCCCTATACCTGCTTTGCCCAAAACGTTGGCCTGGTGCGCCTGACCAGCGTGAAGTCGCGCTGGGTGGCCGTTGCCGCCGCCGGGTTCATGATGGTGCTGGGCATTCTGCCCAAGGCCGGCGCGGTCGTGGCCTCCATCCCCTCCCCGGTTCTCGGCGGCGCGTCTCTGGCACTTTTCGCCAACGTGGCGTGGGTGGGTCTGCAGACCATCGCCAAATCCGATCTTTCTGATGGCCGCAACTCCGTCATCGTCACCTCCGCGCTGGGCTTGGCCATGCTGGTGACCTTCAAGCCGGATATCGCCACCGCCTTCCCGGAGTGGGCACAAACCTTCGTCTCTTCTGGCATGTCCATCGGCGCCATTACCGCCATCGTGCTCAACCTTTTGTTCTTCCATACAGGGGGCAAGCAGGGAACGCAGGTGTCTCGGGCCGTCGGCAAGAGCGTGAGCTTGCAGCAGCTCAATGGCGCCTCCCGCGAGGAATTCGTCTCGGCGCTACGCCCGCTGTTTAATAACGAGACCTGGCCGCTGGAGCTGGCGTGGGAGTCGCGGCCCTTCGGCGATGTTAATGAGCTGCGCGCGGCCATTCAGGTGGCCGTGCTGACCGCGGATGATTCCCGCCGCGCCGCCCTCATCCACGATTATCCGGCCATGGATGAGCTGCTGCTTGCCGACGCCGACGAGGCCGCCACCATCTCCGCCGACCGCGGCTCCCTGGGCCTAACCGACCTGGATGATGTGCAGACCGAGCGCATCACCGAGCTTTCCGCCGCCTACCGCGAGCGCTTTGATATGCCGTTTGTGGCCTATTTGGATACCAATGACACCGTCGACCGCGTCATTGATGCCGGCGTGCGCCGCCTAGCCAACTCCCCGGAGCAGGAGTACCGCACCGCACTGGGCGAAATCGTAGAAATTGCCAACGACCGCTTCGATATCCTGCTGGCCGATGCCAACCCGGTCCGCTCCTCGTGGGACCGCAAGTTCACCGAGGTGGACTAGTTAGCGAAAAGAAAAGTCCACCTCGGCCTCTGGGTCCACTCCGGAAATAATGCCGGTGTAGAACTGCTTGGCCTGGGATTGGAGGACATCGCGATTATCCGCGATGTCCTCTTTCTTTTTATCCTCATTGAGGATTTTGGTGATGGTTTCCGCCTTATCGATATCCGGGGTAATCCAGCTCAACGCGCCGTTGTCCTCCACCGCGGTTTCGAAATTCTCATCCGAGTGCCCGATGAAAATGAACTCTGGGATCTGCACGCGGAAGTGGTGCGGGGATTCTTCTTCCACCTGAACCTGCGAACCTTCGATGCCGAGCTTCGCGCGGTAGGAGTACTTGATGTACTGGGTGCGCTCGCTGCCCGGGACCTGCCAATTCCACAGCTTGCTGTTGGCGGATTCCTCCGATAGGCCCTCGATACCCAGCGAGACGAGCACCACCTGCTCTTCACGCTCCACGGCCTTGATGACCTTGGTATTACTCGATTCGGTCTCCACCTCCACCGGTTCCCGCACCTGCCAAATGAACACCGCGGCGGCAGCCACGGCGGCAATGAGAATGACGGCGACTAGGGTGGAAAGCAGCTTTTTCATGATGACCATCTTAGGGCGACTATGCGGCCTAAACGACAGGATGTGTTGGTGAGGTTGTACGGCTAGCTGGTCTGGCGTGCTGTTATTAGTACTATTTCACTTATCCAGAGGGATATTCCAGCTTCGACCATGAAATACCGCCAAAGGCATGCCGGTGTGCTAGGCACCTAGGTTCACGATGAGGGGATGAGTAAAAATCATCCTCGATGCCCC
>NZ_JAKRNB010000049.1:0-550 GCF_022347395.1 Corynebacterium sp. ACRPF | reverse complement strand
TGAACTGCTCCCCATTAGTTGGACTGAGAAATCAGTTTCCGATTAGTGGGGAGTAGTTTTCATTGAGAGCTCGAAGTTTGGTGAGTGAGCATCAGCGGGAGCAGTTGGTTGAACTATTTGAGCAAGGCGTGGGCTATCGTGCCGCTGCTACTGCTCTTGGTGTCTCCACATACGCCGCCCGTATGCTCTGTCGTCGGTTTAAGCTGCATGGCAGACTATGTCTTGTGGAAAAACCGACTAAGCAGCAGTATTCGTTCGAAATCAAGAAGGAAGTTGTCCAACGCCACCTTTCTGGTGAGACAGCGATGGATCTTGCGCGCGAGTTTGGCCTGTCATCAGAGCACTTGGTCGGCGGATGGTCGAGGAAATGGCGTAAAGGTGGCTATGAGGCACTAAAACCGAAGCCGAAGGGCAGGCCCAAGGGTTCGAGCACGCCGAAGCCGCTTTCGGAGGAAGCGAAGCTGCGTCGCCAGATCGCGCGGTTGGAAGCGGAAAACGCATATCTAAAAAAATTGCGGGACTTGAGGAATCAGGGACACGCCTGAAGGTC
>NZ_JAKRNB010000048.1:0-573 GCF_022347395.1 Corynebacterium sp. ACRPF | reverse complement strand
CGGTGGCCCAAACTTGTTAGGGAGCCGTCGAAGGTGGGATCGGCGATTGGGACGAAGTCGTAACAAGGTACCCGTACCGGAAGGTGCGGGTGGATCACCTCCTTTCTAAGGAGCTTTTATTATTCGGGTGCAGTTGCACCCTTGGTTGGTTGAGTATGCGAGTGTCATGCTGCCAACTTTTATTATTGAAAAATTGTCCGGGTGAAACACACACCTGATGAGGCAAGACCAAGTGTTTGAATGGCGCTTTGTGACACACTGTTGTCCATGCACAGTTAAACGAAAAATAATGTTGTTTGTATGTTGGTGCATTGTTGGGTGTCTGGGGCATTATCCCCCTTTTTTGTGCCTGACCATGAGTCTTGTTGACACTGTGTATGTTGGCAGGTTGTGGTTGGGGTGTTGTGTGAGAACTGTATAGTGGACGCGAGCATTAAACACACTAGATAGGCTGCTTTTGTGGTTTGTTTGTGTGTGTTTGTGTGATTTCTTTTTTCTTTAATCAATTTTTTGTCAAGTTCACTTGTGTGGCCATCTGCGCTTTTTGGTGTGGGTGGTTTGTGTGTTCGTTAT
>NZ_JAKRNB010000047.1:0-774 GCF_022347395.1 Corynebacterium sp. ACRPF | reverse complement strand
TATTTCACTTATCCAGAGGGATATTCCAGCTTCGACCATGAAATACCGCCAAAGGCATGCCGGTGTGCTAGGCACCTAGGTTCACGATGAGGGGATGAGTAAAAATCATCCTCGATGCCCCGTCTGCGGCAGGGCATGCACGAAACACGGAAAAACGAGTGCTGGGCGCCAACGATGGCGATGCCGCACCTGCAAGGCCACCTTCACCCGCGTGAATAACGATGCCGTGCAAGCCAAATGGTTCCGCCTGTTCATTTCCTGGCTCACCTCCAGCAACAGCCTGGAAGAAACGGCTAAAACCTGCGGTGTTTCACCACGAACTTTGCAACGACGCTTCACACCGTTCTGGCTTATCCAACCACCCCGAAGCGTTGATAGGCAGCGAATCTACGACCAAATCTTCATCGACGGCACCTACTTCAACACCAAATGCCTTGTTGTAGCTGCCGACTCCAGCCATGTCATCAATTGGTTCTGGTGCACGAAAGAATCCTCCTGGTCCTACATGCGCCTGCTCGACCCGCTAGCCCCACCACAGTTGGTTACCTGCGATGGCGATGCCGGAGGGCTTAAAGCACTACACCAGCTGTGGCCTCATACCCCGGTTCAACGCTGCATTGTCCACGTCAAACGCAATATTCAACGCGCCACCGGCCTTTATCCCACTTCCGCTATGGGCAAAGCATTACAACGACTTTCCTTTGAACTACTCGCCGTTGACAACCTGGATAAAGCAGCCGAATGGACCGTAAAACTACAACAGTTCGGCACCGT
>NZ_JAKRNB010000046.1:0-774 GCF_022347395.1 Corynebacterium sp. ACRPF | reverse complement strand
GTGGCATTCGGAGTTTGGCTGACATTGCTAAGATTGTAGTCCCGCTCAACCAACCAGTCGCTCTACCTCCACCAAGCTATAATACGACGCTGCACCTAAATGCATTTCGGGGAGAACCAGCTATCACGGAGTTTGATTGGCCTTTCACCCCTACCCACAGCTCATCCCCGCAGTTTTCAACCTACGTGGGTTCGCGCCTCCACAACCTCTTACAGCTGCTTCACACTGGCCATGGGTAGATCACCCCGCTTCGGGTCCAGGACATGCCACTTAACACCCCATTAGGATTCGGTTTCCCTACGGCTACCCCACACGGGTTAACCTCGCGACATGCCGCTGACTCGCAGGCTCATTCTTCAAAAGGCACGCCATCACACACAAACGGTGCTCTGACGGATTGTAAGCACATGGTTTCAGGAACTATTTCACTCCCCTCCCGGGGTACTTTTCACCATTCCCTCACGGTACTCATACACTATCGGTCACACTGAGTATTTAGGCTTACCGGGTGGTCCCGGCAGATTCACAGCAGATTCCACGAGCCCGCTGCTACTCGGGCAACCCAACAACCCACATGCCATTGTCTTCAACTACAGGACTCTCACCTTCTCCGGCAGGCCATTCCAAACCACTTCACCTAACAACAACACACAAGCACGATGATGGTAGTCACCGCCCATTGGGGCCCACAACACCGCACACACAACCCCTACCAGGTATCACATGCACACGGTTTAGCCTCATCCACGTTCGTTCGCCACTACTAGCAGAATC
>NZ_JAKRNB010000045.1:0-878 GCF_022347395.1 Corynebacterium sp. ACRPF | reverse complement strand
AGCATTTGGTTGGGGACTCATGAGAGACTGCCGGGGTCAACTCGGAGGAAGGTGGGGATGACGTCAAATCATCATGCCCCTTATGTCCAGGGCTTCACACATGCTACAATGGTCGGTACAATGCGCAGCGACACTGTGAGGTGGAGCGAATCGCTGAAAGCCGGCCTTAGTTCGGATTGGGGTCTGCAACTCGACCCCATGAAGTCGGAGTCGCTAGTAATCGCAGATCAGCAATGCTGCGGTGAATACGTTCCCGGGCCTTGTACACACCGCCCGTCACGTCATGAAAGTTGGTAACACCCGAAGCCGGTGGCCCAAACTTGTTAGGGAGCCGTCGAAGGTGGGATCGGCGATTGGGACGAAGTCGTAACAAGGTACCCGTACCGGAAGGTGCGGGTGGATCACCTCCTTTCTAAGGAGCTTTTATTTTTCGGGTGCAGTTGCACCCTGTGGTTGGTTGAGTATGCGAGTGTCATGCTGCCAACTTTTATTATTGAAAAATTGTCCGGGTGAAACACACACTCAAGAGACAAGCCGAGTGTTTGAATGGCGCTTTGTGACACACTGTTGTCCATGCACAGTTAAACGAAAAATAATGTTGTTTGTATGTTGGTGCATTGTTGGGTGTCTGGGGCATTATCCCCCTTTTGTGCCTGACCATGAGTCTTGTTGACACTGTGTGTGTTGGTGGGGTGTGGTTGGGGTGTTGTGTGAGAACTGTATAGTGGACGCGAGCATTAAACACGCACGGATGGATTGCTTTTGTGGTTTGTTTGTGTGTGTTTGTGTGATTTCTTTTTTCTTTAATCAATTTTTTGTCAAGTTCACTTGTGTGGCCATCTGCGCTTTTTGGTGTGGGTGGTTTGTGTGTTCGTTAT
>NZ_JAKRNB010000044.1:0-897 GCF_022347395.1 Corynebacterium sp. ACRPF | reverse complement strand
TGAGGTTACCCTCAAGTAGTGGACACCCTATTTGTACGGATCTTGTGTCCGTAGGAGAGGATGTTCATTGTGAATCAACAGCGCAAGAAGTACACGCCGGAGTACCGGCGTGAAGCCGCAAACCTGGTAATCGAGTCGCAGCGCCCAATCGCTCATGTGGCTAAGGAAATTGGCGTATCAGCCACAATTTTAGGCAGGTGGGTCAAACTCGAGCGTGAGCGCCGAGGAGCATCCGACGGGCTAAGCGAGGCGGATCTTCGTGCTGAGAATGCTCGTCTGCGCCGTGAGCTGGCGGAAGCCAAGATGGATAACGAGTTTTTGTCAAAAGCGACAGCCTTCTTCGCCGCCAAGCAACGCGAACAGAAAAGTTCGAATTAATGCAGCGAGAGAAGGCGAACTACAGCATCAAACGTATGGCACGGCTATTAAAAGTGTCTCGGTCTGGATACTACAAATGGTCTCATACGCAGCAGAAGCGGCTATCCGGCGAAGATAATCGTGCAGCTTTTTACGATGACGTTGACCGTAAGATTCATCAGATTTGGTCGGACTCCGACGAGGTTTATGGTGCTCCGCGGATCACCGCAGAACTTATCGAGCGGTACCACATTTCGCTTAATCGTAAGACTGTGGCTAAACGGATGCGCATGATGGGCATTGAAGGGATTTCCCCGCGGGCCTTTGTCCCAGTGACAACGATTCAAGCCAAGCGTAAGTCCACGCTTCCTGACTTGGTCAAGCGCATGTTTGATACTGGTGAGCTCAACCGAGTATGGATGTCGGATATTACCTACCTGCGCACCGGTGAAGGCTGGTTGTACTTGTGCGCAGTCCGCGATGGTCATTCCCGCAGGGTACTGGGCTGGGCTATGGATAGCGTTCAAGATACATACCTGG
>NZ_JAKRNB010000043.1:0-1023 GCF_022347395.1 Corynebacterium sp. ACRPF | reverse complement strand
TTAACCTTCCAGCACCGGGCAGGCGTCAGTCCATATACATCAACTTAACGTCTTCGCATGGACCTGTGTTTTTGATAAACAGTCGCTTCCCTCTATTCTCTGCGACCCCACAACGCTTCCAGCCGCAAAGACCTTCACGTCGTAAGGCCCCCCTTCTCCCGAAGTTACGGGGGCATTTTGCCGAATTCCTTAACCACAGTTCACCCGAACGCCTTAGTATTTTCAACCTGACTACCTGTGTCGGTTTAGGGTACGGGCCATACACACACATCGCTAGAGGCTTTTCTCGACAGTACAGGATCACCACCATCAACCCCATTGGGTCTACGCATCACGTCTCAACCACACATGTGGCGGATTTGCCTACCACACGATCTGCACGCTTACACCACCAATCCAATAAGTGGCGTGGCTACCTCACTGCGTCACCCCATCACTTGAACCACACATCAGGCCCCACGACATCAACACCACCAATCTTCAAAGAAGACTAGCAGTGCATCCGCGGTGGTTAGTATCAGTGCTTTATCATGGGCGCGCATGTACGGGTACCAGAATATCAACTGGTTATCCATCGACTACGCCTGTCGGCCTCGCCTTAGGTCCCGACTCACCCTGGGAAGACGAACTTGACCCAGGAACCCTTAGTCATCCGGCGGATAGGATTCTCACCTATCAATTCGTTACTCATGCCTGCATTCTCACTCGCACACAGTCCACGCCTCCTTACGGTAACGCTTCAACCCATGCACGACGCTCCCCTACCCAAACAAAAAATGTTTGCCGCGGCTTCGGCGGTGTACTTGAGCCCCACTGAATTGTCGGCGCAGAACCACTCGACCAGTGAGCTATTACGCACTCTTTCAAGGATGGCTGCTTCTAAGCCAACCTCCTGGCTGTCTTCGCGATCCCACATCCTTTTCCACTTAGTACACCCTTAGGGGCCTTAACCGGCGATCTGGGCTGTTTCCCTCTCGACTATGAAGCTTATCCCCCACAGTCTCACTGCCGTACAACACAATT
>NZ_JAKRNB010000042.1:0-1047 GCF_022347395.1 Corynebacterium sp. ACRPF | reverse complement strand
AGACCTGGACGCAAAAGGTGGACGGGTGGCAGTGCTCCCCGCGTAAGCGGGGATGAGCCCGGCGCGTGGGGCACTGTTAAGCAGCGCATGAGTGCTCCCCGCGTAAGCGGGGATGAGCCCCCGTACCCGGGCGCGTACTCCGAGAACGACCCGTGCTCCCCGCGTAAGCGGGGATGAGCCGCAATCAGTGAGTGGATGAGCATTCAGGACGCTGTGCTCCCCGCGTAAGCGGGGATGAGCCCCAATGGGCCGTAACAATAAGATGAGTGACACGGTGCTCCCTGCGTAAGCGGGGATGAGCCTACGTCCCACGGGAAGTTCGCGCCCGGGTCGGTGTGTTCCCCGCGTAAGTGGGGATGAGCCCGTGGAGATGGGCGGCGGTCGTGGTAACGGTCAGTGCTCCCCGCGTAAGCGGGGATGAGCCGTACGTAGGAACCAACAACTAGGAGGGCCAACACTGCTCCCCGCGCAAGCGGGATGAGCCCGACGTCAACAACATCAAGTGGGTCAGCAAGGAGTGCTCCCCGCGTAGGCGGGGATGAGCCGATTAAGTGGAATATGGCCGCTTATGACCAGATGTGCTCCCCGCGTAAGCGGGGATGAGCCGGCCATGTCAGCTATCGAGAGGGAAGAGCGACAGTGTTCCCCGCGTAAGCGTGGATGAGCCGGTTAGTGTGTACGCTAGGAGTCGAACCTGGCCGTGTTCCCCGCGTAAGCGGAGATGAGCCCTCTGTCAACGAGCTCAAGACCGGCTTCAGCGAGTGTTCCCCGCGTAAGCGGGGGTGAGCCTCAATCAAATCCCCACCTCGCTTCTCGCGCTCGGTGCTCCCCGCGTAAGCGGGGATTGCCCCTTGACTGGATTCAAGCGGAATGCCCACCCTAGGTGCTCCCCAGGTAAGCGGGGAATTTTCCCTGTGGGGCCACAGGGCGGATTCTAGGGGTCGTTGCAACGATGATGGTTAGTTTGGTTTGATGCTACCGGTTTGTGTGAGGGCGTTGGTCATGACTTCGGCTGGGGTGCGCCAGTTGAGTGCTTTGCGTGGTTTG
>NZ_JAKRNB010000041.1:0-1083 GCF_022347395.1 Corynebacterium sp. ACRPF | reverse complement strand
CCACGGCGCGCCAGGATCGCAGAAGAACACGGGACAGTTTGTAGCTACAGAAAAGGCCTTATGGCAGGCCATTTCACTTCCCTGATCCCAGGTAAGTGATCCTTTGAGATGATCTGGCAAGCCAGCGATCGCTTTAGTAAGTGCTTCATTTACTTCGGTAGCATTATGCCCATGAGGTAGATGCAGCAAGATGACATAGCGCGTGGTTCGTTCTACGAGAGTCCCAATTGCAGACTTATTGCCCGCGCCTAAAATGAGGTCGCCTTCCCAATGACCTGGTACTGCTCGGTCGTCTACTTCTGCTGGCCGGTCAGAAATCATCACTATAGGGTCAACAAACCGCTTGCGGGCGCTGCGCGTGCCACGAGGTCGACGTTGGGCGTGACCGCGCCGCAGTGCAGCAGCGATTTCCTTTTTCAACTCGCCTTTAGCCTGGAAATACAAAGACTGATAAATCGTTTCAGGACACACGTACATAGTCTCATCACCGGGGTAGCAACTGCGCAACCGCCCAGAAATCTGCTCTGGCGAGTACCTGTCTTTCACCATTTCCCAAACCACCTCACGCAAGCGTGGATTGGCATCAATCTTGCGCTTTTTCGGTCTAAACCTACGCAACACCGATTTACGGTGCGCATGCGTGGGAAGATACACCCCAAATTCATCCCGGTTGCGTTTAAGCTCCTTGCTGATAGTGCCAGCAGAGCGCTGAAGACGCCGAGCTATCTCGCGTACACCTTTGCCTTGCCGGTCAAGATCAAAGATGAGCTCGCGCTCTTCTACCGATAAGTAGCGCGAAGAAATACGCCTATCGATACGCTCTTGCGGAATAACCTGGACTGGAACTGCTTGGCGACCATCAACGTACTCAATTACCTGCATAAGCCTGTTATACAGCGCCACATCCGGGCCAGCCGGGACAAAAGGCACACGCCCCGCAGAAAGCTTGATGACACCTTTGTCCATATCAGCAGCATCACGCGGATGAATGCCACAGGCTAAAGCGGCATCTTTGCGCCCTAAAGCATTTACACGCAGTTGCAGATAACTACACCGGCGAGTTGTTGCCGCAGCTTTGCGGCC